>JAUMVV010000088.1 GCA_030529985.1 Bacillota bacterium | reverse complement strand
ACCTTTACCTTCATTTTGAAGGGGTCAAAAAACGGGTTTAATTTTTCAATCTAGGTCAATATATTTATGGTTGATAACCCCTACAGCCGGTAAGAAATCACCCATTTATCGCTTACTTGTTAAAATATTCCCCTTTACCGCCTGTTTATCGGTTTCTTCGGTTGATCATCTTCATCCCTCTCAACTCTGTCTTCGCCTACAAGAATATTTTTGATGGTAGCTATGTTCACCTCTTCGGGATCCATATCGAACTTGCTCTGATGCCTCAAATTCCTTTCATACATCTTTCTTTCCTCCTCACTCATCCTCAGGTGCTCCGGCGGATTTTTCTTGCTGAAAGGCTGCGAGGTGTCCTCAAACACCTTATTGCACATCACTCCGAGGATTATCACCCACGAAAGCAGCAGGAACCAGATCATAATAGCGACTACCGATGACAGAGCACCGTATGTGATGTCGTAATTCACGAGAGTTCCCGTATAGAATGAATATGCCCAGCTTACCAGCAGCATCCCCACCGCTGCGAACATCGCTCCCGGTATAACTGTTCTGAAGGGTTTTCTCACAGTCGGCATGATGTAGTAGTTATAGCCTATTACGAAGAAGTACAGCATGAAGCCCAGCGGCCATCTCAACCAGACCCAGAAACTGTCCACAAAGGACATATCGTGCACCTTGAGTGCCGTAAGTATGCCTATGAGAATCACCTTGCCGTAACAGAGAATCACGAAGGCGATTACCAGCGTCAGAAGCGTCAGAAACATGGTGATGATCGCTCTGGCTCTTTCGATGAAATAGTTCTTGCCCGTATTATCGCCTTCCGTAAGAGTATAATTCGTTATTCTCGAAATGGAGAAGGATGCCCTGGAGCCTGCCCATAAGGCGATAAGCAGGAATACGATATTACCGAGACCGATGGAATTAAACTCAAAAAGGCTGGTGATCAGCTTTGATACCCGTCTCCCCGTATACTCCTCGATAACCGCCAGAGCAGTTTCCATATTGATGTTAAAAAAGCCCAACAGCTGTGTCAGGAGCAGGAACAGCGGAACTATCGACAGCATGAGGTAAAACGAGATCTGCGCAGCAAAACCGTGGTAATAGGGATCCTGGATCTGACGAAAGCCCACTATGAACATCCTTTTTAATCTGTTAACATGTTTATCCAATTGCTATGTTCTCCAGTTTTTCCTTTAACATTTTCAGAGCATTAGCTCTGTGACTGATGGAATTTTTCAGTTCCGCGGGAAGTTCCCCGAAGGTCCGGTCATAACCCAGAGGGATAAATATCGGATCATATCCGAAGCCCCCCTCTCCTCGTTCTTCAAGAAGCAGGTGCCCCTCAACTTCACCGCGTGCAGCTATAGTCCTGCCGTCAGGAAATACCATGGTTATCACAGATACGAATCTGGCTGTTCGCTCCTCAAAGGAGAAGCCCTTTATGAGCTCCAGCAGTTTGCTGTTGTTATCTCTGTCACTGCTGTCTGCTGTCCCCTTGTCATCATCCCCCGGCCAGATGCCCGGAAATGCGGCGAACCTGGCCGAATACACACCCGGTGCACCACCAATGCAGTCTACGACAAGGCCTGAATCATCGGCAATTGTGATCTGCCCTGAGAGTTTCATTATCTCATAGGCTTTGATGTATGAGTTTTCCTCGAAGCTTGTCCCCGTCTCCGGAATTTCAACATCGGATACACCCGCCTCATCTCTCGGAATTATGTTCATTCCGAAGCGACCGGTTATGGCTTCGATTTCCATTATCTTGTGTTTGTTCTTTGTTGCGGCAACTATCGTTTTCATGATATCATATTGTAACATAAAAAATGGGAAATGGAGGTAAAAATATGGAAATAGCGATACTGGACGGTTATACCATCAATCCCGGAGATCTAAGCTGGAAAAAACTTGAGCTCATGGCGGACAAATTCACGGTCTTTGACAAGACCCCACCTGAAAGGATACAGTCCCGAATAGGGCTATGCGACATTGTGATGACAAGCAAATGTCAGATTACGAGAGAGATCATGGAGCAGGCTCCGAACCTTAAATACATCGGTTCCACTGCTACAGGTTACAATAATATCGATGTGAAAGCGGCGGCTGAACTGGGAATTGCCGTAACAAATATCCCTTCATACGCAACCGACGCTGTCGCTCAGCACACCATAGCTCTCATGCTTGAGATGACCAATAATGTGGGTCTGCACAATGCCTCGGTCCAAAACGGTGAATGGGAAAACAGCAATTACTTCTGCTACTGGAAAAAGCCTATCACCCTTCTGGCGGGCAAAAGTATCGGCATCATCGGCTATGGTGAAATCGGCAGGAAAGTTGCGGAAATTGCCAAGGCTTTCGGGATGGCGGTCAATATCTACAGCCGTGATCCGGATGCGGCGATGAAATCGGACTATGTATCCCTGCACTGTCCTCTGACAGAGGATAATGCTCAAATGGTAAATGCATCTTTCCTGGTGAACATGAAACCCGGTGCGATACTCATCAACACAGCCCGCGGTGGACTGGTCGACGAGCGTGCCCTGGCTGATGCTCTCAAGGCGGGCTTCATAGCAGGTGCGGCAACGGATGTGCTGGCAACAGAACCGCCTGAAGCCGACTGCCCTCTCCTCGGTCTGGAAAACTGCATTATTACACCGCATATGGCATGGGCACCAAAAGAGATGCGAGAGATAATCATAGATACTCTCGCAGATAATCTCGCCGCCTGGCTCGCAGGGAAATCAGTAAATCGCGTAGCCTAGTATACCAAGAGCAATTCCCATAACTGCTCCCGCGATGACATCCCGCGGATAATGTACTCCGCCGGCTACACGAACGATCGCCAGTACAACTCCGGCAGCACCGACGAGAATGCCACTCACAGGTTGTACCATAAATGCTGTAACGGCAATAATAAAAACAGAAAAAATATGACGGCTCGGGAAGGATTTTCCCGGGCTGTCCTTATTTATGATGGGTTCAGGCGCTCCCGCTTCTTCGTACGGGCGCGGGGCATCATATACGGATCTGAATATGCTCACAAGAACGAATGATACCCCCGGCACCACAACATAAGGCGCAAATCCGTTCATCAGGTTTCCGTGACAGCTCACGGCAAGATATACGATAAGCACCGGATAGAATATGTAAATAGCCCCGGTAAGCACTTTGTTAACGGCTATTATTGCCTTTGCATGGTTCTTTAACAAGTTATACAGCTTCTTTACCCCTCCTTCTTTTCTTACCTGTTCCCGTGAAGCCTGTAATGGTTGCCGCCCGGTCTGCACAGTGGTACAGTGCCTTCTTCAATTTTCTAACCCCATGAAACCTGTAATCGCTGCCGTCTGTTCTACAGTTCTCCGCAGGTGCCCACAGGTGTGGCTCCGCCGATTGCCTCAATTACGGCTTCCGTTTTTTCTCTGTCGAACCAGCTGCAAAGCTCGATACCGTGCACGCCTGCATCTGACAGTTTCTTCGCTGCAGCCTTTGCCTGTTCCAGATCTTTTACGAATACAGCACGCGTATGCATTCCGTCTGCATCTACATCCACTTCCACAGGCTGCTCAACGCCTCTCATCACTATGACGATTCCGTATTCGCTGAACTCTTCAAGGGCTGACACTTTTGCCAGCTCTTCAGGCAGATAATCTGCATGGCTTATCTTAACGCCATCTCCTGCCAGTGCAGCCATTTCAGCGGTGATATCGTCATCAAAATCTCCGCAGAGATTGAAGAGCGTATACCCCTCATCTGCCAGTTTTTTGACAAAGGCTTTAGCGCTTTCCATATCTCCTGTCCCCGCTACCATATTACAGCTTTCGGCGTTCTCATACACCCCGCTGTACTTTTCCGGTGAACTTCCCGGTACATTTACTAACCATGCGAATTTCAGCATCTCATTTTTCCTCCTATATAGTTCATACAGGATAATTATCGTACAAAACCATCCCGCCGTCAATAATCACGAGAGGAAGGAATGTGAACGTATGTGTCAAGTAAACATTGGCAAGTTTCCCTTGCACTATGTTTTATGAAGTT
>JAUMVV010000087.1 GCA_030529985.1 Bacillota bacterium | reverse complement strand
GAGAGCCATCCATATGACCTGTCGGGGGGTGAACAGCAGAGAGCTGCTCTGGCTAAAGTTCTTCTGACTGATCCTAAGATCCTGCTTCTCGATGAACCCACAAAAGGGATCGACAGCTTTTTCAAGCTGAAGTTCGCCGAGATAATAAAAAATCTTAAAGACCGGGGTGTTACTATAATAATGGTATCACACGATGTGGAATTCTGCGCAAGATATGCGGATACCGTCAGCATGTTCTTTGACGGCGGAATCGTTACAAGCAATACACCGCACAGATTTTTTTCTCAAAACAGTTTTTACACCACGGCTGCCAACAGAATGAGCAGACATATCTTCACAAATGCAATCACAAATGAGGATGTAATAGAGCTATGCAAAAAAAATCTTTAATAAATATTTTAATAATAATAATTCTTGTACCGGCGGCTCTGATAATCACATGGAAACTGGGGGACAGACAGTACTGGCTTAGCAGTGTAACAGTAATCATTCTCGCTATGGTTCCTTTTTTCGTCAGCTTTGAAAAAAGAAAGCCTACGGCTCGGGAAATGGTGACCCTGGCAACAATGTGTGCCATAGCTGTTGCTTCCAGAGTAGCATTTATAATGGTTCCCAACTTCAAGCCGATGCTTGGAATCGTCATGATTGTGGGGATTTCATTAGGTGCTGAAGCGGGATTTCTCACAGGTGCTATCGGAGCTCTGGTCAGCAACTTCATCTTCGGTCAGGGACCTTGGACCCCGTGGCAGATGTTTGCTTATGGTCTTTCGGGCTTTATCGCAGGTCTTCTTGCAAAGGCAGGAATAATGAAACCGGAAAGAAGGTTCTCCTCTGCAATTATTGGAGGTTTCATGATTTTTCTTCTGATCGGACCTGTTCTTGATACCTGCAGCGTATTTCTCATGAGTACTATGTACAATCCGGACGCTTCAATTCTGGCAATCTACGCAGCGGGGGTTCCTGTCAACGCGGTACACGGTCTGGCAGTAGCCCTGACCCTCTTCATACTCTGCAAACCGATGTGCGAGAAGCTGGACAGAATCAAGAACAAGTATGGGATGCTGCAATGAAATTCAACTCCTACCATCCAACAATAAATTTAATATACTTTGCCTCGGCAATCGGATTTACGATTCGGTTTAATCATCCGATATTTCTGGTCATATCCTATATGGCTGCTTTTGCATATTCCGTAAAATTAAAGGGTTTAAAAAGCCTGGTGTTTAATCTGTGTCTCGTGCCGTTGATCATCTTGTATGCGATCTGGTATTCCTACTACAATCACTTTGGTGTAACCGGTCTTCGCCGGAACTTTGCAGGTAACGAAATCACTCTTGAAGCCATTGTATTTGGTTTGGTAATTGGTATCACAGCTGCCGCCGTAGTTATGTGGATGAGCTGTGTCTTTGAAGTTTTCTCTTCGGATAAGCTTGTGTACCTTTTTGGCAGGGTGTCGCCTAAGCTGTCGCTTTTCTTCTCTATTCTTCTCAGGAGTGTTCCGCGAATCAAGCAGACCACGGTTAAAATCAATCTTGCCAGATCGGGAATGGGTCGAGGCAGCAGGCAGGGGAACATCCTTTGTCGCCTGAGAAACTGTCTGAGTATTTTCTCTATGGTGATAACCTGGACCATGGAAAGTTTTATCCTGAGTTCCCGGTCCATGAGGAGCAGAGGATATTCGCTCAAAGGACGAACGGCTTTCAGCATATACAGATTTGATAACAGAGATAGAGGATTTGTTATAGCCATATTTTTATGCCTGACTCTCATGATGATGGCTATCATGCTCAACCAAGTTACAATCCATTACGATCCCATGATTATTATGAACAGGATAACCCGGGTGTCATATGTGTTTTACATTGCTTACGGGGTTTTTCTGCTGATGCCGATGGGGCTGCAGATTGTCGGCGAGGCTGCATTCAAGAGGAGGTGCAGGCAGAGGTGGAAGTAAGAGATACGCGAAGCGGCGGTAAATTGAATCTTGACAAAATGTAAATATATGGTATAGTTAGCATATAAAGGGAGAAGAAGCTATTCGGCATCAGAAAATGCGAAAGGGGTATTGAAGGATGCATTACAGGAAGAAGGGAAGCCTTCTGCGAAAGGGGATAGCTACTTTTTTATTGTTCATGATGGCAGGCAGCAGCCTTGTTTTTGCAGTTGATACGGTAGATCCCGCGGACTCTGACGGATCCGGGCAGATCGTGGAGAGTTCCGCGGAACAGGACATTGCGGGTGAAGATGTGGTGAACGCCGCTGCAGGGGAAAAAGATGAGACGGTGACCGAGACAAAGAAGGTGGAGATTGAAGCGGAGAATGAAGGCTCCGAAAAGGTTATTGAGGAAATCAAGGAAGATGAAGGGGTCGTAATATTTGCTCAAGGATCGGAGAACACGGATAAAACGGTCAGGCTTTACTACAACAAAAAGGTGAAATACGAGAAATACAGAACTCACGACTTCCATGTCATGTGCGATGGCGAAAGCATAGTCGCCTATTGCATAGAGCCGACTAAGAGACTGGGTAAAAAAAAGGTTCGCACGGCGGTGCCCTGCAGTTCAAAGCTGCTCTCAAAGGCTCTCTATTACTCGTACGGCAATCCCGGTTACGATGATAGATCTGCCGCTTTTTTAAATGGGCTGAAGCTGAAAGCCTGCTACAAGGGCAGTACCGGCAGATACGCCTTTTGTCATGTTATGCTGAGCTATATATACGACGGGGAAAGCACCCAGGGGGATGCCTTTAAGGGCTGCAGCAGCAACACGAAAAAGAATGTGAAGAAATTTGTTACAGCCATTAAGAGCTGGCCCGATCCGCCGGACGAAACGGAGCTCGCATTCAGAGCAAAAGCATTTGAGGCTGAATGGAATGAGGAGCTGGGAATGCAGGAGACACCTGAGATCAGCGTGACGGGAACGGAAGGTAACAGCATAGATGTGCCCGTTCCGGAGAAGGTCAGCATTGTCAAAGGGGAAGAGATAATAACAGAGGGAAATGTGCGGATGGCGACGGGAGAATCCTTTAAGCTGAGAGCTCCGGAAACCGTGCAGGGCCAGTACACATCTCCTGCTCTGACTGCCGCCATGACGGATTTCCGCCCATATATAATCAAGATGTCCGGCAAGCAGGATCAGCTGTTCGGTATAAACAGCGGGAAGACGATCAGCTATACGATCAAATGGGCGGACTTCGGTCGTGTCGAAATGATAAAGAAATCATCAGCCCCGGACATTACCGAGGGAAACGGCTATTATTCCCTTGATGGTGCGAAGTACGGTCTGTACAGCAAAGCCACGGACAGGAAATATGCGGATCTGGTTACGGATGCAGACGGGAAGGCCGCGGCAGATAATATTCCCTATGGAGAGTATTATCTGAAGGAGGCTGAACCTTCCAGGGGATATGAACTCGATACAGTGCCGCACAGGATCACAGTCGCGTCACCTGCCCAGTCTGAAACGGTTCCTGAGAAGCCTATAGTTCCGTCTGTTTCAACCGATGCTTCCGTTGCAGAAACCGGTGAAGGTTCAGCGACGGAAGGAGGTATACTGAACATCAGAGACAGGGTGGAATACAGCGGAGTTGAACCGGGAATGGAATACAGGATCACCGGCAGACTCATGGACAAGTCTACGGGCAGGGAGGTTGACGAAACTGCCGGGGAAGTTACATTCAAAGCGGAGAAGTCCGCCGGTTCGCTGGAAATGGATTACAGTCTGGAAAGCAAAGGTCTTGGAGGCAGCACGGTGGTTGCTTTTGAGAAGCTCTATTACGGCAGCGATCTTATAGCGGCTCACGAAGATATCAACAACAAGGCGCAGTCGGTGAAAATAATCAAAGAAGATAAAGGGGCATCCGGGCAGGCGGCAAACGGAGGACCGGACACGGGGGACGGTATAAATCTATTACTCCCCGCTATGGCGCTGCTGCTCAGCACCTTCGCCGGACTGGTTGTACTGATAAAGAAAGACAGGTCGTTACGATGAAGAAGGAACCTTTACAACCCTTACAAACACTTGCTAATAGAGAAAAACAAACACTTGCTAATA
>JAUMVV010000086.1:373-4088 GCA_030529985.1 Bacillota bacterium | reverse complement strand
GGCATAGAAAAAGTCCACCGTAATTCTATCAAAATTACGGTGGACTTATGGCGGAAGCGGTGGGATTCGAACCCACGTGCCCCGGAGGACAACCGCATTTCGAGTGCGGCTCGTTATGACCACTTCGATACGCTTCCGTGCCTGTTCACTGTTCCGCAACACATAAATTCCATCTCGACTTCAATTGTGAATCTCACTCCGGAAATTTGCTTTTGCTCTGCGACATTTCCAAGTATAACGCAAAATCCTATGCTTATCAATAACAATATGATATCATTGAACGAGGAGATGAGACTAATGACAAGAAAATTGGAAATTATTGTGGCCAATCCGGCCGGAAACACAACGATTCTGGTTCTCACGCCCACTGAAATCAGCGACTATCAGGAAATTGCAAGTAAGCTCCTTCGGATCGACTTTGGCAAAGATTACGGAGTACGGTTTTCTGTGCCGGACTCTGATTCGATCCTTGGCGAACAGGTATGCTTCATTCTTCCTTATGATGAGAATTCAGGCGAGCCGCCCTCCATGGATATGTGCGGTCTGGAATTTTGCGGCAATGCTTCAAGAGCTTTCGCATATTACAGAGTTGTCTGCTGCAAAGACGGGAAACTGCAGCCAACGGGCACAAAAAAACTCCATATAAGAGTCAGCGGCTGCGATTATCCGCTTACAGCTCTTGTGGATGAACAGAACCGCAGCTGCAAGGTTCAGATGCCTGCCCCGGTAAACATTATTCAGTTCTCGCCGGAAGAGCTGGGAATCCATGAGGAAAATCCCGATTTGGAAACCTGCTTTCTCATAGATCTGGAGGGCATTTCCCACCTTGTTCTGAAAAATATTGAAGCAAGCCGCGAGAAATTTGACAGAATAAAGAATTATGTCTACCAAAAATGCGGGAATATGGAGGCCTTCGGCATAACCTTCATCAACGGAAACGACATGACCCCCGTCGTATATGTCAGGGATATTGACACGACCTGCTTCGAAGGAAGCTGCGCTTCCGGAACCACGGCGGCAGCTGTCAGCTCTACCCTCGATAAACCCAATGGTCTCTATAAATACACATTCAGACAGCCCGCCGGCCAGCTGGATGCGATAGTAAACAAGTCGGCCGGCAAAATAGATTCAATCGAGCTTGACGGACTTGTTGAACTGTCTGATATCATAAGCATAGAAATATAGAAAAGGAGAAAAAATGGACCCAAGAATAAAAGAACTTGCAGATTTACTTACAGATTACTCATGTGACATACAGCCCGGAGATAAGGTGCTCATCAGCTACGAAGGTGAGTGCAGCAAAAATCTGGCGAGACAGCTTATAAAGAATGTATATAACAAAGGCGGTCTTCCTTACGCTGAGATAAGAGATTCACAAATCACGAGAGAGATTCTGCTTAACTGCACAGAGGAACAGATAAAATTCAAGGATGACTGCGACCTCGCTCAGATGAAGGGTATGCAGGCTTACATTGCCATCAGAGCCGGCAACAATACGGCTGAACTTGCAGATGTACCTTCAGACAAGCTTAACCTGTACAGCAAACTCTCCCGCCCTACTCTGGATTACAGAGTGAACGAAACCAAATGGGTTGTCCTCCGATATCCGAACCACTCCATGGCACAGCTGGCAAACAGCAGCCTGGAGGCCTTTGAAGATTTTTATTTTGATGTCTGCACACTGGATTACCGAAGAATGAGTGAAGCAATGACACCCCTTGTCCAACTGATGAACAAAACCGACAAGGTTCAGATAAAAGGTCCTGACACCGATCTTACATTTTCAATCAAGGGAATCGGTGCCGTGAAGTGCGACGGACTGAGAAATATTCCTGACGGTGAAGTGTACACAGCTCCTGTCAGGGAATCCATGAACGGATTCATCTCCTATAATACTCCATCAGAGGAGCAGGGCTTCACATATGAAAATATCAGATTCGAAGTCAAGGACGGTAAAATCGTGGATGCCCGTGCAAACGATAACAAGAAAATCAACGACCTGCTGGATGTTGACGAGGGTGCAAGATACTTTGGAGAGTTCGCATTAGGCGTAAATCCATACATTCTTCACCCTATGAAGGATACTCTCTTCGATGAGAAAATCGCCGGCTCATTCCACCTGACTCCGGGAATGTGCTATGAGGACGCACCAAACGGCAACAAGAGTGCTAACCATTGGGATCTGGTAATGATACAGCGCCCTGAATACGGCGGAGGTGAGATCCTGTTCGACGATGTACTCATCAGGAAGGACGGAATCTTTGTCCTCCCTGAACTTGAAGGACTTAACCCTGAAAACCTCAAATAATCAACTGTTCAGAATCGGAACGGCAGCTTCACGCCGGGGCATCATACCCCTCGAAGCTGCCGTTTAAATCTGTATTCGTTTCCGCCTTTGTTTACGCCTGCCTGTTTATTCCTACTTCTTTAAGGTTTTGACTTTCTTCAGTGTTTTCTTGCCGAACCTGCCGTCCTGCTTCAGCCCAAGCTTTTTCTGAAGCTTCTTAACCGCTTTTACCGTGGCGGAACCGTACTTCCCCCCTGTGGTGACCTTGCAGTCACACCAGTTAAGCATTTTCTGCAAATTTTTAACCTGCGTCCCTTTGTCGCCCTTCTTGAAATATCCACGTTTCGGAAGCTTCGGATATGTGCCTCCATAGGTCTTCTTGGAAATCTGAGTGTCAGGCTGAGGTTTGTTATTATCTTCGGGCGGATCTTTAATCTCCCCGGATGCGGAACCTCCTCCTGCAGTTGCAAAACCAAGCGCCTTCACCGTTGACCCGCTTGATCTAACAGTGAACTTATGTGAAGCTGTTACAGTCTTTCCCAACGCATCTTTGGCCGAAATCTGATAGGTATATTTCCCCTCCGACAGTCTGGCGAATTTCATAGCCGAATCGATACCGCTAAGCTTAGCTGCAGTGGTCCCCGGGTTTATGGTTTTGGAATATACAGCTTTGCCGCTGCTGTTGATGATTTTTCCCGTGACGGAAGTTATCTTATAGTTGGAAATGGCGTATCCCGTAACTCCCATTCCTTTCCCTGCCTTTACCGCTTCAGGGTAGCTGTATCCGCAGAGTGAAGCGAATGATGTTCCCGAAACGCTGCCTGCGGAACCGCTGTATGTCTTCCAGTAATTCGAAAGGCAGGTTTTGCCTCGTGATGCCGCAGTGGCAACCGTATTTGCGGGGATCTCATAGCACATACACATTTCCGCCGCTGCGATGTAAGCACCTGCAGCAGTATTAGGTACACTCTTAAGAGTTACATAAACTGAATTATAGCTTGCCCGTATCTCCTTATTGAAAAAGGCCATCTGCATTTCCAGATCACCTATGGACTTTTTCTGAGATTTGGCGAAATCCAGCAGGTTCGACTTCCTGCCTGGTGATGTCCACTGGCAAAGTCCATATCCGGCGCGGTCAGAAGAGAATTTTTTATACTTCCCCGAATCGACGCGGCCGGTGTAGGCTTCATCGCTCAGTCCCAGACTCTTGTTATATGTATTCTGCAGATTTATCGGGCTCATGCCGCTCTCTGCATTTATGTTTGTCATCACTCCGCAGGCTGCCGCAGTGTTCAGACCCATGGTCTTAGTCAGATATTTATAGATGGCGGCGGTATTATTTGAGGATGCCGCATACACATCTTCAGCAAAGACAGACCTCATTGCCTCAGCTGCAGCTTTCAGAGTGTTCCCCTCCTCATATGTTTC
>JAUMVV010000086.1:0-363 GCA_030529985.1 Bacillota bacterium | reverse complement strand
GGATCAACTGCCCCCTCATCTTCCGTATAGACGGGAGCTATACTCTCCTCAGTGAGCATCGGTTCGATTTCCTCGTTCCCGGGCTCCTGCCTGTAGACCGTAATCCATGGAACATCCGGTATCTCGCTCAACTCAGGTGAAAGTGCATATTCGCTGCCCCAGACAGGCTTCATAGAATAAAAATAGAAATCCGTGCTGTCAAAGTCCTCAACCGCTTCCCAGTTCACCGGAATATCGGTGGCTGTGGCACTTCCATCCAGATATACGCTCAGCGTTTCCGGAAGATTCAGTGTCAGTTCCTCCTCGGCAGGATTTCCTTCATAGTAATAATCACAAGTCTTCATTTCGGCAAAACCGGTAATT
>JAUMVV010000020.1 GCA_030529985.1 Bacillota bacterium | reverse complement strand
GAAGCCTCCAGGGAAGCTATCCAGCTCCGGGCATCTGCAATTGAAGCTTTGAGATCATCCAGCTCTTCCGAGTATCCCGGTCTTATCAGCCCGCCCTCCTTAACCGTAAATGGAGGTTCGTCAACTATTCCCGCATCGATGGTTTCAAAGACCCGGGCCAGCGGGAATATTCTGCTGTGAATATCGGTGAGAATTAAGGAATCAAGGGATTCCAGTTCCATCCGTATTTCAGGCAGTACCCGGCATGAGGCGGAGAGTGCTTTGAGATCCCGTCCGTTGGCTTTTCCCGTGGCTATCCGTCCCGCAAGACGCTCAAAATCATATATCTGCCTGAGATACTCTTTTATGTTGTTTCTTATAATAACACTGTCCAGAAGGGTTTCAACACCGTCAAGCCGCCGCCTGATCAGCTCGACGCTGTTAAGGGGTTCCTTGAGCCACTGCTTCATCTTTCTGGACCCCATGGCCGTATGGGTTTTATCAAGAACTCCGAGAAGAGAGCCCTGAAGTTTTTTTTCGAAAAGGGTCTCCGTCAGTTCCAGATTCTTTATCGTGGATTTGTCCAGAGACATATTCTGGCTCATGAAATATACATTAAGACTTCTGATATGGGAGAGGTCGTTCTTCTGGGTTTCGTGGAGGTAGAAAAGCAGCGCGCCCAGAGACATCTCACTTGCTGAATCCTCCTCAATGCCTATTCCGTGAAGGCTACTCACTCCGAACTGGCGTTTTATCAGATCTCTTGCCGCCTCCCGGCGGTAACAGCTTTCATCCGCTATGTTAAAACAGGCCTCAGTAACCGGCCTGATATCTTCAATGTCAATGGCCTCGGCGGTATGCACATCAAGGATAACCTCGCGGGCGCTGATTTTGACCAGTTCATTTATCAGAGACTCCCGTCTTCCCGGGTTTTCAATGGATGTAAGTCTTATCTCTCCCGTGGAAACATCGCAGTATGACAGACCCACATCTATATCGTCCGCATATACCGACGCTATAAAATTATTTTCATCCTCCCTGAGCATGGTGCTGCTGACAACAGTGCCCGGGGTTACGATCTGGATTACTTCCCGCTTCACTATTCCCTTCGCCGCCGCAGGATCCTCAGTCTGTTCGCAGACTGCTACCTTGTAGCCCTTATCTATCAGTCTGCTTATATAGGTCTCGGCGGCATGGAAAGGGACTCCGCACATGGGAGCCCTCTCTTCCAAACCGCATTGTTTACCTGTAAGTGTCAGCTCAAGCTCTCTTGAGGCTGTTTTGGCGTCTTCAAAAAACATCTCGTAGAAATCGCCCAGCCTGAAGAACAGGATACAATCCTGATGTTCTTCCTTTATATCAAGATACTGCTGCATCATAGGTGACAGCTTTGGCTTTGCCACTTTATTATCCTCTTACTTTCCCGGCTTTTTATTATAAGCTTCAATACCCAGCTTGATAAGTTCCGCACCTCTTCTCATCTTGTCAGGTGTCAGAACATAGGCGATACGCATTTCGTTCTTCCCGAGACCCGGTGTAGCATAGAATCCGGCAGCCGGAGTGAACATTACCGTCTCACCCTTGTCATCGAATTCTGTAAGCATGAACATGAGGAAGTCCTCAGTACTCTCAACGGGCAGCTTAGCCGTAAGATAAAAAGCTCCTCCCGGTTTCTGACAAACCACTCCCGGAATCTTGGAGATTTCTTCGTAGGCCGCATCTCTTCTCGCACAGTATTCCGCCTTTGCTTCTTCGTAATAGCTCTTGTCCAGCCTGTAGAGTGCTGCTGCGCCGACCTGTTCAAGTGTAGGACAGCACAGTCTTCCCTGAGCCAGCTTGAGAATTGAATCCATGAGCTCCTTGTTCTTCGAAATCACCGCACCGACTCTGGCTCCGCATGCCGAATATCTCTTTGACACTGAGTCCACAAGGATCACTCTGTCAGCCAGATCCTCAAGCATGCCGAAGGATGTAACTTCTCTGTCATCATATGCGAACTCTCTGTATACCTCATCGGAAATGATCCACAGATCGTGTTCCCTGGCAATATCGCCCACGAGCTTCATCTCATCGAGAGTGAGGACTCTCCCGGTAGGGTTGCCCGGGCTTATGCAGCATATAGCTTTAGTATTCGGCGTGATAGCTGCTTCAATCAGATCCCTCTTTGCCCATGCGTAACCGTCCTCGGCACTTGTGGTAAGCGGAACGAGCTTTCCGTTGACCTGGTTGCAGAAAGTGTTGTAGTTGGTGTAGAACGGTTCGGCGATAAGAGCCTCTTCGCCCGGGTTCAGCAGAGCTGTGAAAATAAGTGTAAGCGCTTCTGACCCGCCGTTTGTGATAAGAATGTTATCTCTGGTGTAATTCATGTTATACATTTTCATGTAGTCGATCATTGCATCCAGAAGCTCAGTTACTCCACCGGACTCGGCATACGCTATTACTTTTTTGTCAAAGTTGTTTATTGCCTCCTTGAAAACAGCAGGAGTCTCAACATCGGGCTGTCCGATATTCAGTCGATAAACAGTCTTGCCGTTGGCTTCCGCTTCGAAACCGAACTTGTTAAATCTTCTGATTGGTGAAAACTGCATGTCTGCAACTCTCTTTGATACTTCCATTTCCTTTGTCTCCTTTTCCAGTAGTATTTTAATGATGATTGGTGATTTTATATAAAAGCAAAGGCTTTTATTTCAGCGTAGTATGTGCTTCTGAAACAAGTTCTTCCACATCGATTTCATTATCGCACTTTTTCTTCTTCATGAAAAGCAGATATTCAATATTCCCCTTCGTTCCGGTAATAGGAGAATAGGTGAGACCCCACGGGTACAGGCCGCTCTCCTCTCCATAGCCGATCACATTTTCGATGACCCGGATGTGAACTTTGGGATCCCTGACGATTCCGTTCTTGCCCACCTGTTCCCTTCCGGCTTCAAACTGAGGTTTGACGAGACAGACCAGACAGGCTTCATCATGCAAAAGCAGAGCGGCCACCGGCAGCACCAGCTTCAGCGAAATAAAGGAAACATCAATACTTGCGAAGTCCACATCTCTTCCGATTTCATCAACATCCAGATATCTTATATTGCATTTTTCCATATTGACTACGCGCTCATCGGTTCTCAGCTTCCAGTCAAGCTGTCCGTATCCCACATCGATACAGTAAACCCGCCCGGCTCCGTTACGGAGCATGCAGTCGGTAAAACCGCCGGTCGATGCACCGATATCGACCGCCTTGGTACCCTCAAGGGAAAATCCCCATGTTTTCAGGGCTTTTTCAAGCTTCAGACCCCCTCTGCTCACATAGGGGCACGAAACCTCCTTAAGGCTGATTTCAGCCGTTTCGCAGACGCTCATGCCGGGCTTATCGCACACTTGTCCGTCCACCAGAACCAGACCCGCCATAATACCTGCCTTAGCCTTTTCCCGCGACCCGAAGATTCCCTTTTCACTTGTCAGTACATCCAGCCTTTTTTTCATATATTCTTCTTTACCGTTTCAGCAATTGACCGGGCATCCAGTCCGTATTTGGCGTACAGTTCATCCTGCGTTCCGTGCTCGATAAACTTGTCCGGCCAGCCGAGGCTAACCACACCGGCAGGCGAATCCGCAAGAAATGAGCGGATCGATTCCCCCACTCCACCTGTCAGCACCCCGTCTTCCACCGTCAGTATAAGGGGATATTTTTTACCTGACGCCGCCAGCCGCTTTTCATCAATAGGCTTCAGGGAAGCCATGTTTATCACGCTGACCCTTATGTTTTCATTTGCGAGTATTTTAGCAGCTTCGAGAGCATGGGAGACCATGGAACCTGCAGCCCATATTTCCGCATCGCTTCCCCGTTTGAGCTGATAAGATCTTCCCCGGATGATATCCTTTGGTTTTTTTAGGTCAGGTGCAGTACCCCGGGGATATCGGATCGCACAGGGACCGTCAAGCTCCATCGCGGCGTCCATCATTTTTTCAAGCTCGTCTCCGTCCTTGGGGGCGAAAAAGGTCATGTTGGGCAGTGCCTTCAGATATGGGATATCGAAGATGCCATGATGTGTTTCTCCGTCGGCGCCCACAACTCCTGCACGGTCAATACAGAATACCACCGGCAGATTTTGCAGACAGACATCCTCGGCAATCTGATCAAAAGCTCTCTGAAGAAATGAGGAATATATAGCGACGAAAGGTCTCATGCCTGCTTTGGCAAGTCCGGCAGCGAAGGTCACCGCGTGTTCCTCGGCAATGCCCACATCGAACAGCCTTTCCGGATATTCCGACTGAAAATCCTCCAGACCGACTCCGTCGATCATCGCGGCACACACCGCTGTGATTCTATCGTTTCCGGATGCCATTTCAGTGAGTTTTCTTCCGAACACGGAGGACCATGAAGGAGCTGCACTTTTTTTCAGCGCCTCACCTGTATCGGCATCAAAAGGCCCGATACCGTGAAAAATATCCGGATTTTCCTCCGCCTTGGAGTATCCTTTGCCTTTTTTTGTAACTGCATGTATGAGAACCGGCCCCCGGATTGCCTTTGCCCGTTCTATAGTATGGCACATTTCCTTGATATCATGCCCGTCAACGGGACCGATATACTTGAAGCCCAGTTCTTCGAAGAGGATCCCGTCTATAACGGCATACTTGATGTTTTCCTTGGCACTGTGAATACCCGAAATAACGCTTTCACCTATGATGGGAACCTTGGAGAAGCCCTTCTTCACCTGAGTCTTCATGTGTATGTATTTATCGGTGCTGGTGATTCTCCCCAGAGATCTGGACAGACCTCCCGTATTAGGGGAAATGGACATACCGTTGTCGTTAAGGAGGACGATAAAGTTCGTGTTCATGTTTCCGGCATTGTTCAGAGCTTCATAGGCGAGCCCGCCGGTCATCGCTCCGTCACCGATAACGGAAACGACCTTGTAATCCTCTTCGTTGAGGTCGCGGGCGGCAGCCATCCCCAGTCCGAGGGAAACGGATGTGCTGCTGTGACCCGTATCAAAAATATCATATTCGCTTTCCGCTGTTTTCGGGAAACCGCTCATTCCACCCAGCTTCCTGAGAGTTTTGAATCCCTCTATCCTTCCTGTAAGTATCTTGTGAACATAGGTCTGATGCCCCACATCCCATATGATTTTATCTTCAGGTGTGTTCAGGCTTCGGTGCAGCGCTATTGTGAGTTCCACTACACCGAGATTGGAGGCCAGATGTCCACCTGTCCCGGAGACGGATTCCACCAGAAAATCCCTCAGCTCGTAGCTGAGAAGTTCCAGCTCGTCATAATCCATCAGCCTGAGATCTTCAGGGAATTTGTGATTGTACAGGTAATTGCTCATGAAATATTCCTCTTATCAACTGGCTCTTGTTGCAAGCTCTCCGGCGAGCTTCACGAAGAGTTCTGCATTATCATAGTATTCGGACAAGGCGTTTATCGCATTATCCGTAAGCTGCTTCAGCTTTTTTCTTGACTCTTCAATTCCATAGAGAGCAGGATAGGTGGCCTTCATTTTTTCCGCGTCCATGCCCGTCTGCTTGCCCATGATTTCCGCGTTGCCCTCCACATCCAGAATATCGTCACATACCTGGAATGCGAGTCCGAGATTTTCTGCATAGACTGTCAGATTCTCGAGGTCATGTTCACTGCAGCCGCCCAGCCTGGCTCCCGCACGAACGGCAGCCACAATAAGAGCAGCTGTTTTGGTGAGATGAATGTAGTCCAGAAGTTCTTTTGATACACTCTTGTTTTCCGCTTCTATATCGGCGATCTGTCCTGCGACTATGCCCTTGACTCCGGCGCCTTTAACGATTTCAAGAGCCGCCTTGATTTTTCTCTTGAGAGCATCGGGGTCATCGAAATACAGGAGCATATCCTTCTGCATGACCTCATATGCAACGGATTGGAGCCCGTCACCGGCGAGGGTTGCAACAGCTTCACCGAAGACCTTGTGATTTGTGGGGATCCCCCTTCTCAAATCGTCATCGTCCATGCATGGAAGGTCGTCATGGATAAGAGAGTATGTATGGATATACTCGACTGCACAGGCGTAGGGGAGAGCTTCAGCGGCCTTACCGCCGCAGAAATCACAGGCTGCCAAAAGCAGAACCGGTCTTATCTGCTTGCCCCCTGCCGAAATGCTGTATTTCATCGCTTCATAGAGGGTGATGCTCTTCAAGTCAACGTCCGGCATGAAATCCATGATATGATCCTCGATCATCGTCTTATAATCATCAAAAGTAAAATCATTCATTTCGTAAGAACCTCCACTTTCTGCTGTGCCTCATCAAGAATCCTGCTGCATTCCCTGTAATGCTTCAGACCTTCTTCGTAATTTGTTATCGCATCCTCTAAAGAAGTGTCCTGCGCTTTCAGTTTTTCAGCCGCGAGCTCAAGCTTTTTAAGTGACTCCTCAAATGTAATTTTCTTTTCCGCCATAAGGTCTCCCTCCTTATTTCACCAGTGTGATCTCGGCCTCCGCAGAACCTGAGCCGGTTTCAATATTTACCTGCTGACCCTTTGTAAGCTTCGATGCATTATCTATTATATTGCCCTCTATATCCGTAATAACTGAATATCCTCTGGCAAGTATAGCTCTCGGATTTGAAGTTTCTATGAATTCCTTCAACATTTCCGTTCTCTCTCTCGCCGCAGCAAGTCCTGCAAATATGTTTTCGGTCACAGCCTCCATAATGCGGTCTGCATTGAGCTGCTCATAGGCGATCCTTGACTGTATATTCTGCGCGAAAGCGGCTGGGTTCAGAGCCTCGAGTCTGTTTCTCTTCTGTTCTGCAGTTCGGAGCAGTTCGTCTGACAGGGCTGATTTCAGGTTGCCGAGATATTCTCTGATTTCACCTGTATCAAAGGCGGCCATTTCCGCGGCAGCTGTGGGTGTCGCTGCTCTGGCATCCGCCACGAAATCCGAAATTGTGAAGTCGGTTTCATGCCCCACTGCGGAAATTACCGGTATTTCGGATGCGAAAATGCTCCTCGCAAGCCTCTCGTCATTGAAGGCCCAAAGCTCCTCCATGGAACCTCCTCCTCTGCCGGCGATAATAACATCCACCTGAAGGGAGGATTCGTTCAGGCTGTCTATTGCCTTTGCGATATCCTCGGCAGCTGCAGGTCCCTGGACGAGAACCGGATAAACGAGGATATTCGTATAGTTGTTCTTGTTTTTTATGGTTCTGATGACGTCCCTGACGGCAGCTCCCGTTTCCGAGGTTACCACGGCAACTGTAGATGCAAAGGCAGGTATCTCCTTCTTATGAGTCTCATCGAAAAGACCCTCCTTTGCGAGCTTCTCTTTAAGCTTCTCAAACCGGAGAGCCAGCTGTCCCTCACCGTTGATTTCTATATCTCTGATATTAAGAGAGTAATAGCCGCCCCTTTCATAGACGGATATATAGCCGCAGGCTATTATCTCAGTGCCGTCCTCAAGAGGAGCATGTATCTTATCGAGATTTCCCGCTGCCAGGAAGCAGTTGATACGGCTGCTGTCATCCTTCAGCGAGAAGTATACATGACCTGAACTGTGAAACTTCAGATTGCTCACCTCTCCGATAACGGATATATCTCCCAGTATGGGATCGGTTCTGAGTATACGCCCTATGTAATTGTTAAGCTGTCCGACCCGGACCGGCTTTAATCCCATAATCTGCTTCCTCCAAGAAATGCGATTCCAACAGCATTGTCAGACGACAGGTTCATGTCATCAAATACAATTCTCATATTTTTTATACCCTCAAGTTCTCTTCTTATAAATCTGCTTGAAGATACGCCCCCTGCCATTATCACATCTGTCAGACCGCTCACCTCACCGGCCTGAATCAGCATTTTGCCTATGGCAGACGACAGTTCAGCAAATATTTCGTATATCAGGCTGCTGTCGGGCAGACCCTCTGCCAGTCTTTTTATCCGGGTATCAATACCCGAAAGATTAAGCTCGCAGCCTTTAACTTTAATGGCTGTAAGCCGCCTTCGAGCGGGTTTTGCTTTTATGGCTATGGCAATTGAATCCATAAGCTCACCGCAGGGAAAATCCATGCCCATAGCCACCCCCGCTCTGTCCAGGACCTGACCGAAGGAGATGTCTTTGCTGCCGCCAATGCGTTCTATCTCATAGGCGGATTTGCTGTTGTCTTCCCCCTTGGATACTTTGAGAAGCTCACAGGTTCCGCCGGAAAAATGGCAGGCAATAAAATCCCTGTCATCATCTATTCCGCTGTATCGTTTCACAGCCTCAATATGACCCTCCTGATGGGAAAATGCCCTTACCGGAACATCCAGCACCGCTCCCAGTGAACGGGCGAAACTTTCCCCCGCCAGAAAGCAGGGCATATATGACCCCTCAACAGGTCTGGGTCTTGATGAATATGCAATTGCGGATATCCTGTCTGTATACTCCTTTCCCAGGCCTTCAAACAGCATAGGAAGGTTTTTCACATGCTGAAACAGGGCTTCCGATTGTCTGAGCCCCCGATCTCCTTTCCTGACCTCCAGCTGCCTCCTGAGATCCGCCTCAATACTGTTTCCGCAGGTGAGAGCAACTGAAGTTCTGTAATTGCTGGTGTCTATTCCAAGCACATATCCGCCCTTCTCCATAGCTATCGATCCTTTTTTCGCGTTAAAGCACCCAGTACTCCGTGAACAAAACGGCCGGAATTATCGGTGCTGAATTTTTTGGCGAGATTTACGGCCTCACTTATGGTGACGGCTTCGGGTATATCGTCGCAATACATGATTTCGCCGTATGCAAGCCTCATGATTGCCAGATCCACCTTCGGCATTCTGCCGGTCTTCCACTTGGTGCTGCAGCTGTTGATTTCAGAATCAGCTTTGTCAATGTTGTCAAGAATAGCGTAGATCAGGGTTTCCCCACGCTCCGCATGGGCTCCCGGAAGCCTCTCTGATGTAAGCTCTGCCGCCTTCTCTTTAACCTGCGCCCTGCCCGGCGTCTTGTCATTTTCTATAGCTTTTGATGCATCCAGCTCAAATAAGATCTGCATCATAATTTCCCGTGCTTCATTTCTGGTCATCGTGTTCCACTCCCTGGACATGTATGTTTACTGCAGCGACCCTGAGCCCCGTCATGGTGTTTATTTCCTTCTTCACATTTTCCTGAATATCCCAGGCAACCGACGGAATCTTGTGTCCGTATTTGACTATTATGTTTACATCGATTTCAACACTTCCCTCATACTGTGCAACCTTGATTCCCTTGCCTACAAGTTCCTTGCCCAGAAGATTTTTGGAGAGAGCATTATAAATGCCTCCGGCCATGCAGGCGACACCATCGGTTTTTAGCGTCGCATTCACTGCCAGAACTGCTATGACCTCATCGGATACTTCTATTATCTCTCTTTCATCAGTCATTTTCGTTTACCTGTTCTTCCTTCTCGTTTATCTTGAGCGTCAGCTCTTCGATACGCCTGTCCTTTACGGATTTGATAGTAAATACATAATTCTCGAAGAATATTTCCTTACCTATGTCGTCTTTGTCCGGTATTTCTCCGAACATATCCAGGATAAAGCCTCCTATTGTTTCGGAATCCTCGGATTTCAGGTTGATACCCAGTTCTTCATTGAGATCGTCCAGGTTCATGCTTCCTTCGACAATATAGAGATCCTTGCCTATCCTCGTGACTTCCTCTTCCTCTTCGTCATATTCGTCATCTATGTCTCCCATTACCTCTTCAATAATGTCCTCCATCGTCACAATGCCGCAGAATCCGCCGTATTCATCGATGAGAATAGCGATATGCTGCTTCGTTTTCTGCAGTTCGAAGAAGAGAGAATCTATATTCTTGGTTTCAGGTACGAAATAAGGTGTTCTGAGTATCGATCTGATATCAACCTTGTCAAAGCCTTCACTTCTTGCTTTGATAAGGTAATCCTTGATGTAGAGAATGCCGATAATATTGTCGCTGTCATCCTCATACACCGGAATTCTGGAAAATCGCAGCTCCATGAGCTCATCAATATACTCCTCTGCAGAATCGTTGATGTCTATAGCGAAGACATCTGTTCTCGGAGTCATGATCTCATATGCCAGTATATCGTCAAAGGCAAATACTCCGGTTATCATTTTCTTGCCTTCTTCTTTAAGCTCGCCGCTTTCCTGCCCCGCTTCCAGCATTTCCACAATATTGTCTTCCGAATACTCGTTGTCGTTTACATCGGTTCTCTGCCTGAGAAGCTTGAGAAACACGAATGTTATGGCAGCGGTACATGCGGTCATAGGTCTCATGAGAACCCGCAGTATCCTCAATGAACCGGAACAGCTCATAACGATGCCCTCCGCGTGCTGCAGAGCTATCCTTCTGGGAAGCATCTCCCCCAACGCCAGCATGAACACCGACGGAATGAAAAATGCAATCAGAAATGATATTGCGTAAACGGCGTAAACGGATTCCAGAACTTCCCCGAACGCGATGGAAAGCGGAACCATGTAGATCAGCATAGAAACTACACAGAACAGCATGTAAAGCAGGATGTTCAGCGATCTTATGGCCAGCTTGTATTCCGGCGCCTGCTCATAGATGCCCAGAACTGCCTTTGCACGTGAATCACCGTCCTCTGCAAGTTCGCGTATTGCAGCCTTGTTCGACTCGGAAATGGATTTCCTTGCTGCGCTGAAATATCCGTTAATTATAATTATCAGTACTAATATCAAAGTCCCCCATAAGGGTAAAGGGTCCACTGTCATGTGCTCATTTCTCCTTTCTCAATATGAAGTCCGCCTTTACGGGCTTGTCAAATTTAACTTTAATAAGCTGCTGTGGATGGGGTGCCGACTGAATGGCTTCGCTATCCTCATCCAGCATGGTTTTGATTTTCTGTTTGAAGAATTCAGTGCCTGGTCCGAACACTTCCACTTCATCCCCCAGATCTATCTTGTTTCTCTGCTCTACAACGGCTAAACCGCTTGAGCTGTCGTAGCTTCTGACTATACCCACGAAGCTGTATTCTCTGGTATAGGCGCTTGTCAGGTAATTCTGATCTTCACCTGTGGGTTTTCTGAAATAGAAGCCGGTGGTGAATTCCCTGTGGCTGGCCTTGCACATCTCATCGAACCATTCAGTCCTGTAACTGAAGCCTTCAGGATCAGCGTAATATGCATCGATCGCCCTGCGATATGCACCTACCACATGAGCTATATAAAAAATGCTCTTCATTCTTCCCTCTATTTTGAAGGATGTGATGCCCGCATCGATAAGCTCCGGAATGTGCTCCAGGAGGCAAAGATCCTTGCTGTTGAATATATAGCTTCCTCTGTCATCCTCATCAACGGGCCAGTACTCTCCCGGTCTTTTTTCCTCCTCCAGACGGTATTTGTATCTGCATGGATGCGCGCAGGCTCCCCGGTTGGCATCCCTGTCGGTCATGAAATTGCTCAGCAGGCACCTTCCCGAATAGGAAATACACATTGCCCCGTGAACGAAGCCTTCAAGTTCCAGCTCCTCCGGGGTCTTTGCTCTTATCTCTCTGATTTCATCAAGAGTCAGTTCTCTGGCCATAACGAGTCTCCGTATACCCATATCGTGCCAGAAATTTGCCGCAAGGTAATTAGTGGTGTTTGCCTGGGTAGAAAGATGAAGCTCCGCATCGGGAAGTATTTCTCTGATTACGGAAATGACAGCCGGATCGGAAACGATAAAGGCATCCAGCGGAATGTCTTTTATTTTCTCTATATACGCACGCAAAGGCTCTATATCCTCGTTATGTGCGTAGATATTGACTGCCAGATGGCATCTCACCTTTCGCTCATGTGCAAAGGCAACGCCCTCACGGATCTCATCAATGCTCATGTTGCCGGCGCCGGATCTCAGCGAGAACATTTCGCCTCCGAAGTATACTGCGTCAGCACCGTATTTTACCGCTATTTTCAGTTTTTCAAGATCGCCGGCAGGAGCCAGCAGTTCAACTTTTTTCATATTGTTTCAAGTTATTTCGATATACTTATAGATACACCATCACCCACCGGCAGCACTGCCGTATCGAAATCCTCCGCTGAATTTATGTATTTTATGAACTCACGCATCCTGCGGATGGAAGTCTTATATCTTCTGCGGGTGTCAAATTCGTCCGAAGCTGTCATTCCCTTCTGGAGCACATTGTCACATATTATCAAGCCACCCTCTGCCAGAAGGGGCAGGGAAAGATTCCAGAATTCTCTGTAATGGCTTTTTGCCGCGTCGATAAACACCATGTCAAACCGTTGAAATCCACCGTCCCTTTCACTCTCCTGCAGTGTCTTAAGCACTTCAGTTCCTTCGCCCCGCAGCACCTTGATTCTGTCTTCGAATCCAAGACTGCGGATATTGGCTTCGGCTATGGCAGCTGTTTCACCCTCATGTTCGATCGTTGTCACACGGCATCCGCAACATTCGGCGAATACGCATGACGAAAAGCCCACAGCAGTTCCTATCTCCAGAACTCGTGCAGGCTTTTTCAGCTTCACAATAAGCCTGAGCAGGTTCTCGGTGTCCCTGAGTATTATGGGAACATGATTCTGCTCTGCTGTTGCTCTTAAGTTTTGAAGGTCCGCACTGCTGCTTTTGTACAGAGTGTCAATGTACGCAGCAACAATATCATTTGTAATGTTCATCGCCTGAAAATTTCACTGCTTCAGATCTTCTTCGCTCCAAGGGTGTTCGGCTACATTTTTATCATGCTCTGCATTTGTCTTGGCATAATAAATCGTACCGTCAGGACCCGCGTAGAAGAAGAGATCGTCAGTCTTATCGTAATTAAGAACTCCATCCATCGCTATTGCGGGAACGGTGCATATCGGACCGGGTATCATCCCCTTGACCTTTCTGGCATTGTAAGGGGAGTCCGATTCCAGCTGAGAAACCTTAAGGTCAACTCTGTCTTCATCAAATATATAACACACGGTCACATCGCTTCCAAGAGACATATCCTTATTAAGCCTGTTGATGAAAACGCCTGAAATATGTGCCGCGTCTTTATCTGTGGCACAGCCCTCCTTGGTCACAATGGACGCCAGTGTAAGGAACCGGTGAACGGAAAACTTCGATTTCTCTATCTCCCCTTTTCTGTCGGAAAGAGCCTTGTCCATCTCATCCAGAGCCATCTCGGTAAGACTCTCTATCGAAGGGTCGGAATCTGTTATGAAATATGTGTCAGGGAAGAGATAACCTTCCAGAGGATGCATTACATCCTTATCCAGGATTTCATCTGTGAGGAACCAGTACTTGCCGATAAGCTCCCTGACATAATCTTTATTATCCCACTTTTTCATTATTTCCTCAGCGGAAAACGGAGAAGCTTCCGAAAGTGCCTGTGCACACTGGCTCAGTCTGAAACCCTCATTTAGCTGGAATGATGTTTTGGAAATGTAGTTGAAATCGCCTGTATTGATAGCCTTCATCATTTCAGGGAAGGTCATTGACCTGTTAAAAATATAGGTATTGGCCTGGAGACTGTCGTATCCGCCTATTCTCGTATTGATTTTGGCACAGACAGTATTTTTAACCAGTCCGTTTTCATCAAGGATGCCAACGATGGCAGATGCGCCGCTTCCGTTCGGTACTTCGACCGTGATTTCTTCAGTATTTCCCGGATCAGCAGCTCCTATTCCGACGAGATAGAATAGGATGCCGCCGGTAAGAGCAGCAACAAGTATGATAAGTATTACAAGTATTTTCTTCATCATATCCTCCGAAAAAAGGGACGCATGGCGTCCCCTTCATGCAAACCCACTATTTGGATCTTCCAAGATACTCCCCGGTTCTGGTATCGATCTGGATTTTCTCACCTTCTTCAATGAAGATAGGAACACGCACCACAGCACCGGTCTCAACTGTGGCGTCCTTGGTAACATTGGTGGCCGTATCACCCTTTACCCCCGGTTCTGTTTCAGTAACAACCAGGTCTACGAAATTAGGTGCTTCTACGAGGAAGGCATTGCCTTTATAGAATTTGATCGTAGCTTCATCGTTTTCTCTCAGATATTTCATGGCCTCTTCAACCTGGTCAGCCGACAGGGGAATCTGATCGTAGGTCTCGGGATCCATGAAATAATAGAGTTCACCGTCCGAATACAGATACTGCATGGTCTTTGTTTCGATATGAGCTTTAGGAAATTTGGCATCAGGATTGAATGATTCTTCCTTGATCGCCCCCGTCAGAATGTTCTTGTGCTTTGTTCGCACGAAGGCCGCCCCCTTACCGGGCTTAACATGCTGGAAGTCAACAACAACATGGGGATCGCCATCAATTTCAAATGTGATGCCTTTTCTGAAATCGCCTGCATAAATCATAAAACTACTGCCTTTCTTTTTATATTATCACTAATTCTTTAACTGATTTAGTCGCGTTAATTATACCAAAGTCGGTAATAATTGCCAAGTCTTCAATACGCACTCCGAAACGCCCGGGAATATATAATCCCGGCTCTACGGTGACTGCCATATCGGCCAGGAGCGTATCCGGGCTGTCCTTGGCCAGCCGGGGCGCCTCATGAACCTCGCGACCCACACCGTGACCCGTGGTATGTATGAAGTATTCCCCATAACCGGCAGCATCTATCATATCTCTGGCCGCACTGTCAACCGCCGCGCAGGAAACTCCATTTTTGCAGGCAGCCAGTCCCGCAAGCTGTGCGTTGAGAACCGTATCATATACATTTTTCTGCTCTTCCGAAAGATTTCCTATACCTATCGTCCTGGTCATATCACCGCAAAAGCCTTCAAATACAGCTCCGAAATCCATGGTGAGGAGATCTCCCTCTTCGATTATCCTGTCTGACGGAATACCGTGGGGCCGGGCGGAATTTTCTCCCGAAACGCAAATCGTGTCGAAGGCGAGAGCTTCAGCACCGAGGGCAAACAGAGTGCGCTCGATTTCAGCTGCCACCTGCCTTTCGCTCATTCCGGCTCGGATAAACCCCAGTATGTGTTCGAAGCACCTGTCGCCCAGTGCTTCAGCCTTGAGGATGCTGAGAATTTCTTCCGGTTTTTTTATCATATTCTCACGATTAAGATTTTCTGTCATTGCTGAATATCTCCTACAGTATATCTCCCACATTCCCCATAGGGCCGACACCGAAATCCGCAGCATCGCCGATGATCTTGTATACATCGGACATCATCCGGCTGAAAATCATCTGGTTCTGGAGATACTGACCTGTAAGAGGATCCTGCATGAGCACTGCGCTTAGCTGCTGCAGCCTGACAAATGCATCCTGATCCGGCTCCTGACCCATCATCTGCTTCGTCTGAAACTCAAACTGCTGTTTGATGAAATCCTTTATTGCTGCGTCAAGTTCCGGATTTGCTTCAACCTTTGCCTTTACATCATTGAACTGCTTGCATTCCTCTGATTCCTTTATTGCCGCTGCAAGCTGATGTGCCTGATCATATACATTCATACTAAACCTCCATGAATATCGGCAGGATTATCGGACTTCTCTCCGTCTTGCCGTAAATATATTTCCTTAAACCTTCTCTGACGGCGGTCTTTATACCGTTCCAGTCCTTTACATTCTTTGCCAGACATTCGATGATTATCGATTCAGCCCTCTCACAGGCAGCATCGATAAGATCCTCATTCTCTCTGACATATACAAATCCTCTGGAAACGATATCAGGTCCCGAAATAATCATTCCCGCATTCTTGTCAATTGCAGCGACAACGATGATGAGACCGGATTCGGACAGAAGCCTTCTGTCTCTCAGAACTATGTTGCCCACATCACCTACACCGAGTCCGTCAACAAAGATGCCCTCTGCCTCGGCCACCTTTTCCTGTTTGCTTGCCCCTTTGGCTGACAGTGTAAGCCGGTCGCCATTGTTGAGTATGAAGATGTTCTCTCGCGGCATCCCCAGCTCATTTGCCAGATCCGCATGGGTCTGAAGATGTCTGGCCTCTCCGTGAACGGGCATGAAGTACTTCGGTCTTATCAGCGAATGCATGAGTTTAAGCTCTTCCTGGCAGGCGTGGCCTGAAACATGTGTTTCCGCGATATCTGAATAGATAACTTCAGCGCCCTTCTCAACGAGCTGGTTTACAACATTGGAAACCGTGATCTCATTGCCGGGAACAGGTGTTGAAGACAGGATGACCATGTCGTTTCCTCTGATATTTATGGCCTTATGGTCATTTGAAGCCATTCTGGCAAGAGCTGACATAGGTTCTCCCTGACTTCCCGTTGTAATTACCACAAGCTCCTTATCCGGAATGTTACCTGCTCTGTTAAGATCGATAAGCTTGTTATTTGGGATTTTGATGTATCCCAGTTCTCTCGCGAGCTCAACCACATTGACCATGCTCCTGCCGGAAATTGCGACTTTGCGACCGCACTGTAGTGCTATATCGATTATTTTCTGTATGCGGTGAACATTTGATGAGAATGTGGCTATGATTATTCTCTTCCTGGATCTTCTGAAAATGACTTCAAGAGTTTCACCTACCACCATCTCCGACTGAGTGTATCCGGGTCTGACAACATTGGTGCTGTCTGCCATCATAAGCGTGACCCCTTCGGAACCGATCTGAGCCAGGCGTGCGAAATCAATAGGATTCCCGTCAACAGGCGTGTAGTCGATCTTGAAATCTCCCGTATGGAATATTCTGCCGGCGGGAGTCTTGATGCTGTAGCAGACGGAATCGGCGATGGAATGTGTTATTCGTACCGGTTCGATGGTAAAATATCTGCCCACTCTGAACTCCTTGCCCGCCTGTATAACATGAAAATCGCATTTAAGACCATTTTCCTTCAGCTTGTTCTCTATAAGTCCCAGCGGAAATCTCAGCCCGTAGACCGGAACATTCAGCTCTTTGAGCAGATAAGGAATCGCACCGATATGATCCTCATGGCCGTGGGTTATTATCAGCCCTCTGATATTTTTCCTGCTTCTGACAAGATAATCGAAATCGGGAATAACCTTATCTATCCCGAACATGTCATCGTCCGGAAATGACAGACCGCAGTCCACCAGCAGTATCTCATTCTCATATTCGATAGCCGTCATGTTCTTGCCGATCTCCCCCAGTCCTCCCAGAGGGATCACCTTCACCTCAGGTGCCGGTTTCTTCACGACCTGCTTCGCCTTTTTAGGCTGTTTCCTCGGTGCGGATTTGGATTTTCTCGTATCTGTCTTGATGTTTATTTTTTTATTCGTTCTATTCTCTTTTTCTTCCATTTAATTCCTTTCCGTAACATTAGGCTTTGGCCACTATATTGATAAGTCTGCCCGGAACGGCTATAACCTTAACAACATTCATGCCCTCAGTAAGTTCCTTTATTTTGTCATTTTCTTCGGCGATCTTCAGCATTTCTTCTCTTGAAGCCCCGCCGGGAATATTGATTCTTTCCTTGTTTTTGCCGTTGATCTGTACGACGATCTCCACTTCGTCCTTAACCAGAGCGCTTTCATCGTATACCGGCCAGCTCTGTTCGTGAACGGAGCCCTCACAGCCGAGTTCTGTCCACAGTTCTTCGGTGATGTGCGGAACAAATGGTGCCATGAGAAGTATTACAGTTCTTATAGCCGTGCTGTAAAGGGCCTCATTAACTTCCCCTTCCTTATATCTGTAAAGCTCATTCACCAGCTCCATTACAGCGCTTATGGCTGTGTTGAAATTGAATCTCTCATCAATGTCATTGCTTACTCTCCTGATAGTATCATTGAGAACGCGGTTCAATTCCTTGTCCGCCCTGCCGCATATTTCATATTCTTCCGGACAATCCGGATATCTGTCCGTGAATTCGAACACGAGTCTCCATATCCTGTTAAGAAATCTGAAACAGCCTTCCACGCCCTGATCTGACCAGTCCAGCTCTCTTTCCGGCGGTGCCGCGAAGAGGATAAACAGTCTTGCGGTATCCGCACCGTATTTTTCGATAATCTCTGCCGGGCTGACAACATTTCCCAGAGATTTGCTCATCTTCGCTTTTACATAATTTCCTTCCGGATCCTCATATCCCTTGATAACCATGCCCTGAGTCAGCAGGTTTTTGAATGGTTCGTCATCCCCTGTGAGCCCCAGATCGTGAAGAGCCATCTGGAAGAAGCGGGCATACATGAGGTGCATGATAGCGTGCTCAACACCGCCGATGTACTGATCCACATTCATCCAGTAATCAGTTTTTTCCTTAGAAAATGCCTTTTCTTCATTTCCGGCATCACAATATCTGAGGAAGTACCATGAGGAATCCAGGAAGGTATCCATCGTGTCAACTTCTCTCTTTGCAGGCTTTCCGCAGACAGGACAAACCGTATCTACAAAGCTTTTGCTGGTGACGATCGGGGATTCACCCTTGCCGGTAAATTCGACATCTTCAGGGAGCATTACAGGAAGATTTTCCTCCTTTTCGGGAACCCATCCGCATTCATCGCAGTAAATCATAGGGATAGGAGTTCCCCAGTATCTCTGGCGGGAAATCAGCCAGTCACGCAGCCTGTAATTCACGGCTCTGCGGCCTATGCCTCTCTCCTCAGCAACTTCAGTGATCTTCGCAATCGCATCCTTATTGTTCATCCCCGTGAATTCTCCGGAGTTGATAACCGTGCCCTCTGCTGCACAGGCCTGCTTGAGATCGTTCAGATCCACATCGGGATCGTGAGAATCGATTACAGGAACAATATCGAGATGGAACTTTACGGCAAAATCAAAGTCCCGCTGATCGTGAGCCGGAACGCCCATTACAGCTCCGGTACCGTATCCCATGAGAACATAGTCGGCGATATATATAGGCATTTCCTTTCCGGTAAAAGGATTGACAGCATATTTTCCGATAAATACGCCGGTCTTTTCATTAGCCGTGGATGTTCTGTCTATTTCGCTCATGTGAGCACATTTTTCAATATATTCTCTGACCGGAGCTTCATATTCCGTTTCCTTGACCATATTTAGAACCGATGGGTATTCGGGAGCCAGAACCATGAAGGTGGTTCCGAAAATCGTATCTACACGGGTGGTGAAAACCGTCAGCGTTTCATCATGATCCTTTATCCTGAAGTCCACCTCGGCACCCTCCGAACGGCCGATCCAGTTTTTCTGCATTATCTTGACCTTTTCCGGCCAGCCGTCCAGCTTGCCGTTATCCAGATTTTCGAGAAGCTGATCCGCGTAGTCGGTGATCTTGAAATACCACTGCGACAGGTGTTTTTTTCCCACAGCAGAACCGCATCTCTCACAGCAGCCGTCAACGACCTGCTCATTTGCCAGTACAGTCCGGCAGTCAGGACACCAGTTCACGGGGTTTTCTTTCTTGTAGGCCAGTCCTGCCTTGTAGAACTGTATGAAGATCCACTGCATCCACCTGTAGTAATCCGGATGGCAGGTTGCACATTCCCTGTCCCAGTCGTATGAAAGACCGAGCTCTTTCAGCTGCTCCTCCATTTCATGGATGTTGGACCATGTCCATTCGGCAGGCGGAGTTCCGTTCTTGATCGCGGCATTTTCCGCAGGAAGGCCGAAACCGTCAAATCCCATAGGATGAAGCACATTGAAACCCTTCATTTTTTTGAATCTGGCTATAACATCACCTATTGAGTAATTTCGCACATGACCCATGTGGAGCTTTCCCGAAGGATATGGGAACATTTCAAGAACATAGTACTTTTCCTTTGAAGGGTCCTCGATCACCTTGAAAGCCTTTGTCTCATCCCATTTTTTCTGCCATTTCTTCTCGATTTCACTGAAATAATATCTGTCCTGCATCTTCTCCTCCATCTATTCAACCTCTGTGAGCTCGCAGTCGCCCCAGATTTTTTCTATGTTATATTTATCTCTCATCTCGAGAGTCATAACGTTAACCACAACATCTCCGTAGTCCATAAGTATCCAGCCGGAGGTTTTTCTTCCCTCGACCTGATTGGGAAAAATGCCCTTCGGTTCCATAAAGTCTTCCACGCTTTCAACCAGAGCCGCAACCTGTCTGTCACTTCCGCCGGAAGCGAGAACGAAGTAGTCGGCAAAGCTGGCCTTAGGTGAAATATCGATAACGGCAACATCGATTCCCTTCTTATCGTTTAGGACCTTTGCAATGCTTTCTGCTTTTTCTCTCTGTTCATTCATCATTCATGCCTCCTTTTTCTATCCTTTTTGTTCGGTTTCATCCTGATTACGGACAAGAAATTTATATGCATCTGCGGTATCTCTGTCAACGGGTATCCCATTTGCCTTGAGATGCTCCATCGTTCCGCGAAGAGCTTCGATGCATGCTGCATCCAGACTCTCTTCGGCTCTTGCACGGATTCTGTCTACCCCCGGGTAATCACGCAGCGGTTCAATGGCATCTGCAAGAAATACTATCTTTTCCAGCAGGCTCATGCCCGCCCTTCCCGTAGTATGATAGGAAACGGCATTCAGTATTTCTTCATCTTCGATTCCGAATTCGGAGCGGGCGAGTTCTGCGGCTATTTTCCCGTGAGCCAGATTGATATTATCCAAATACCTTTCCGGCAGTCCCAGATACTTAACATACATGTTGGATGCGGGAACGCCGATGTTTCTGACCATATCATGGAGAAGTGCAGCGAGCTCCGCCTTCTGCCGGTCGGCTCCGTAACGGCGTGCCATTTCTGCGGCGAGCCTGGCCACACTGCGGGTGTGAGCTATCCTGCTTTCCTTCAGACTGCTCTCCAGACAGGCAGTTATGCTTTTTCTCAGCTTTTCATATTCTGTAGAGTCCATGTTCCCTTATATACCTCTCGACAGGAGCCGGCACGAGGTCGTCAATAGCTCTGCCCTCTGCCACATTATCTCTGATCTCTGTTGATGAAATATCGAACTGCCGGTTCTGAACGATGATTATTTCGGTTCCGTATTTCGCTGAAATGCGGCTGATAGCCTCCTCAAGCTCATAGTGTCTGTAACCCGGTCTGTCACATCCGACTATGAAGGAATAATTCGCCAAAAGCTCATGGGCATTCATCCAGCTGTCAAGCTTGAGAAAGCTGTCTGTTCCGCAGATGAAATAAAGTCCCGCATCAGGGTGCATATCCTGTATTCTCCTCATAGTGAGATAGGTGTACGAAACGCCTTCATTATCAAGTTCGTTGCGTGATACCGTGATCCTGTCATTCATGGATGCCACCAGTGCCAGCATCTGAAATCTGTCTTCACCTGAAGCGGTTTTTCTGTCCATCTTGAAGGGCTGTATCCTGGCGGGCACCATGATGACCTCATCAAGATCCGCCTGATCCGCACAGTCCTCGGCCAGACCGATATGACCCTTGTGGACGGGGTCAAATGTTCCTCCGAAAATTCCCAGTTTCATTTTCTCAGCTCTATCCCCAGCTCTTCCAACTGATGCTCATCGACTGTTCCGGGAGCCTCACTCACCATGCACTGAGCGTTCTGATTTTTAGGGAAGGCGATCACTTCTCTAATCGATTTCTCCCCTGTAAGCAGCATTACCAGTCTGTCGAGACCGTATGCCAGTCCTGCATGGGGAGGAGCTCCGTACCTGAATGCCTCAACCAGAAATCCGAATTTCTCATCTATCTCTTCCTGTTTCATGTTCAAAGCCTTGAACATGTCCTCCTGCATCTCCCTGTCATGTATTCTGATGCTTCCGCCGCCCAGTTCAACGCCGTTGAGAACAATGTCATACGCATTTGCCAGACATGAATGCGGATCCGTCTTAAGCAGCTCCGCATGCTCTTCTTTCGGTGATGTGAAAGGATGGTGCATTGCCGACCACCTGTCCTCATTTTCGTCGTATTCGAAGAGTGGGAAATCCACAACCCAGAGGAAGTTGAAACTCTCATCATCCAACAGTCCGAGTTCACCGGCAATATGTCTTCTTAGGAAACCCAGACTGTCAAAAACAACCTTGTTGCTGTCGGAAATGATGAGGATAAGATCTCCTTCCTTTGCGCTGAGCCCCTGAGCGATGTCTGCCAGTTCCTCCGGCTTGAAAAACTTGTTAACGGATGATGAAATCCCTTCCCGGGTGAGCTTCATCCAGACCATGCCTTTCGCGCCGTAGCTCTTAACAGCTTCAGTCAGCTTGTCGATCTTTTTTCGCGTATAGACCTCCGCTGCACCGTCTATACAGATAGCGCGTACGCTTCCACCCGCTGCGATGGCGTCAGTAAATACCCTGAACCCACAGTCTCTGACCATATCGGTAATATCCTGCAGCTCGAAACCGAATCTCGTGTCAGGCTTGTCGCTGCCGTATCTTGTCATGGCCTCCTGCCAGGTCAATCTCGGGAAAGGTGTTTCTATATCTTCACCCTTCATTTCCTTCATAACCTTCTTGAGAAAACCCTCCTGTATTTCAATCACATCGTCCGCATCGGCAAAGGACATCTCCAGGTCTATCTGAGTAAATTCCGGCTGTCTGTCAGCTCTGAGGTCCTCATCTCTGAAGCATTTGGCGATCTGAAAGTATCTGTCCGTTCCGCCAACCATGAGCAGCTGCTTGAAGGTCTGCGGAGATTGAGGCAGTGCATAGAAGCTGCCCGGATTGACTCTGCTGGGTACCAGATAGTCTCTGGCGCCTTCAGGCGTTGATTTTATCAGCATAGGAGTTTCCACTTCAGTGAAGCCGCATTCCGCATAGTAATTTCTCGCCAGAGTTGTGAGCTTCGCTCTGAATGTAAGGTTATCCTGCATTTTTTTCTTCCGCAGGTCAAGATACCTGTATTTGAGTCTCAGATTGTCATCTGCATTGTCATCATCCCTGATGTATATCGGCGGCGTTTCCGATGTGGAATAGATGATAAGATCATCAGCGATTATTTCAACATCGCCTGTCGCCATGTCGGTATTCTTGGACTCTCGTTCCACAACCCTGCCTCTGACACCAACAACGTATTCGCTTCTCAGAGTGTCAGCCCTTTCGAAAATCTCCACAGGGATTTCATCATTGAATACTATCTGTGAAATACCTGTCTTGTCTCTCAGATCACAGAAAATAAGCCCGCCCAGATTCCTTCTTTTCCGGATCCAGCCGTTAAGAACAACATTTTCGCCAATATTCGCACTCCTGAGTTCGCCGCACATATGCGTTCTCTTATAAATCATCTGTTTCTCCTATACTTCATCAGGGTATCAATTATCTCATCAGCAGCCACTTCGGTCTGTTCACCTGTTTCCATATCCTTAAGCTGCAACATTCCCGTATCGAGCTCTGATTCGCCTATAATTACAGTCCTTGCGGCACCGCACCTGTTTGCGTACTTGAACTGGTTCTTGAAATTTCGTCCTGCCACATCCATCTGTACAGCAACTCCCGCTATACGCAGCTCATGCATAAGCTTCAGAGCAAACTGCTGCGGTTTTTCCCCCATGAATGCGATGAACACCTCTGTTCCTGCAGGCTCGGGGATCTCGAATCCGCAGGCTTCCGAAGTCATGAGTATTCTCTCCTTACCCATTCCCCAGCCTACGCCCGGTGTCGAAGGTCCTCCGACCTCTTCGATAAGACCGTCATAACGCCCGCCTCCGCAGACAGTGCCCTGGGCTCCTATCTTCGTCGTAATAAACTCGAAGGCCGTCTTCGTGTAATAGTCAAGACCCCTTACGATTTTAGGATTTACAATGTACTCGATGCCAAAGGAATCAAGATTCTTCTTCAGCTCTTCAAAGGCATACCTGCAGTCATCGCAGAGAAAATCCAGCATCATGGGTGCATCCTTTACCAGCTCCTGATCTATAGGGGATTTGCAGTCGAGTATTCTCATGGGATTAGTGTGAAATCTTTCCTGACATGTAGGGCAGAGTTCATCATACTTCGGTTTCAGGAATTTCTTCAGTGCTTCCCTGTGCCTGCCTCTGCATTCAGGGCAGCCTACGCTGTTGATCTGAAGCTCGACATCGGTTATGCCCATTTCGTTGATAAAATCATATCCTATGGCTATTACCTCTGCATCAGCCATCATATTGGGAGTTCCGAAGGTTTCAACACCGAACTGGTGAAACTCTCTGAGTCTTCCCGATTGAGGCTTCTCATATCTGAAGCACGGGATATTATAGTATACCTTAGTCGGCTGCGGTTCCGCATAGAGCTTGTGTTCACAGAAGGCTCTGACCACAGGGGAAGTGCCTTCCGGTCTCAATGTGATATCTCTGTTCCCCAGATCCTTGAAGGAATACATTTCCTTCTTAACGATATCCGTAGTATCTCCAACGCCTCTCTGGAACAGCTCTGTATGCTCGAATACCGGGGTTCTGACTTCCCGAAAACCGTATCTTATGCAGATTTCAGCGAACTTCTCTTCAAGATAGTGCCACTTGTAAGCCTCTTCCGGCAACACATCCTTTGTTCCTTTAGGTGCATTTGTTAACATTTTTCCTCCTCCGTTTTAATAAAAAATCCATTGCGTTTTCTATCTAACATTTCATCTAT
>JAUMVV010000019.1 GCA_030529985.1 Bacillota bacterium | reverse complement strand
ATATCAATAAATTTTTCGAGCCCGACACTGCCCACGAGCAAACCCGGCTTGGCGGATCGCAGAGTCACGGTGTATAATTGAGACGATAAAAGCGGCATGCAATAAAGCAGGCAAAATGCTTTTTCACTTCCGGCAAAGCTATTACAGGATCCTTTAACAGCGTGCAGCCCGGTGAAAAGTAAAGTTTTCCCTTTTAACAAGGTACCGGTCAGGAGCATTTGTAAGCAGACCCGATGCTTTTATTGTGTCAGCTTTTGCCTGAGACTGCTTTTGATGCAGCACAGGTCAAGGACATTTATATACTCATTCAGACAGGAGATAGGCAGGGATGAATAATCTGTTTCTTGAAGGTCCCATTCAGACGGGCAAATCGACTTTAATAAGAGAGGTTATCCGGAGAGTCTGCGGCTCTGAGCTTGACGGTTCAGCCGGCATCTCCGGCAAGGGCATAGGCGGTTTCAGCGTTCAGAGAATATCATTTCCCACCCCCGGCTCTAAAAAGCGCATGGGTTTCAGACTCACGCCCGCATCGGCTCCTCTCTGGGCTCACACCTGTGTCACCACAACAGATGATAAGCTCATTGCCGGCAGCGACATCTTCAAACTCGTGGGCTGTACAGGCGGATCCCGCGTAGATCTCGATGTTTTCGAGACCGTGGGTGTACAGCTTCTGAAACAGGCTCTGGAAGATGCAAAGGCAGGCAGGATAAATATTGTCCTCCTGGACGAAATCGGCGGACATGAAATGGTCTGCGGGAAATTCATGGCTCTTCTGAATGAAATCCTGGATTCGGATATCCCATGCATCGGCGTGATCAAGCTCAGAGAAAGTGCTGCGAGAATGGCCGGACAGGATCCTCTGATAGTCAGGTACAACGAAGAGCTCCATAAGAAAATCACCGGTCCCGATGGGGGACACGGTGAAATACTCTATTATGAACGCGGTGACGAAGCTGTCCGCACAGCTGTAATTGACTTTGTAAACAGCCATCTGTCGCCCTGCATCTGATTATCCTTCTCCGGGCATTTGCTTACAACCACCCTTATCTCCTTAGCTGCTTATGATCACCTGATTATCACGCAGCTTCCGTGAAGATCACCCAGAGGAACTATCTTCAGTTTTTCCTCTCCCGCCGCTGCCAGTTTATCATCAAACTCGCTGACGGCTTTTCTTATACCGGCAAAGCGGGTATTGTTGTAGTCATGAACAAGGATAACTCCGCCTCTGTTCAGCCTGGGATAAAAAAACTCCAGTCCCGCCAAGGCGGGCTCGTAAAGATCCGGATCTATACTCACGAAAGCGAAGTCCATATGGTCAAGTCCTGCCGTGGTATCCGGGAAGCGTCCCTTCCTGACGAAACATTTTTCCGGATATGGCATTCTTGCCATGACTGCATCTTCACTCGTATCCGCGAAGTCGCCCGCTTTCGCACCTGAAAGCCCCTCCTCAGATTCCGTCCTGATATCCTCTTCACAAAAGCCCTCAAAGGTGTCGAACAGATATAGATCTCTTTCCGGAAACAGCCCGTTAAGCTGCACCGCCGTGTCCCCCTTGTACACACCCAGTTCAGCCACCGCACCTCTCACATTCTGCATCCCCTTCGCCAGCTCCCGGAGGCTGCGGCTGCGAATATCGAATGTCTGATACAGGTCATTGAGAAACAGAATATCCCCGTAAAATCTGCATATCCTAAGCTGCTCTTTCAGTTGGCGGACACGCTCATCCCCCAGCACGCTTATTATTATCAGGTCCGGCGCCAGATCGACAGCCGTCTGCACCGGGAACACCTTTTCTGCGCCCTCTGCAGCATCTCCCTCGGTCCATTTCTCCCCATCGTTGTCAGCAAAACCGAGAAAGTCCGTTCTGTTGGGATCCAACAGCTCTTTGGCGGCGCGTCCCATCTGACCTGCACCGACAATAATCACTTTTTTCTTTTCTTTCATTTGATCCTACCTATAGAGGCTCGGCCTCTTCTCATCCCTTCTCAACATCAGAAGATCCATAAGCATTGCAGCAGTTCCCGCACATCCTGTTACCGTTCTGTTTTCCTGTATCATCTGCAAGCTTTCAGAGAAAGTATATCACAGTAAATATCTTTTTTTAACTGTATTTGATTTGTAGAGAATACAAGGTTCCTGCCCTCTGTTTTCTTACTAATCGACTTATTTTTTCGCACCTGTTTGCTGACCATCTTATAATCATCCCGCAATTGTCTCATATATGAAACACGCCCCTCTATTTCCTTGACACTGTCCTTTTTTTACAGTTAAAATACTTATACGTATAATTTCAATATACAAAGCAAGCAAATTATAAGTTAATACCTATCAAAAACGGAGGCAATTATGAATTTAAAGAAAATGACTCTGAACATTAACGGTGCAGACCGTATGTTCATCTGTGATCCTGCCAAAGACACTCTTGCTGATGTGCTCAGACGCCTCGGCCTTACCGGAACGAAGGTTGGCTGCGGTGTCGGCGTTTGCGGCGCATGTTCTGTAATAGTGGACGGCAAGGTCATCCGCTCATGTACTCGCAAAATCGGAAAGATGGAAGAGTACTCGAAGGTAACTACTATCGAAGGTATCGGCAGTGTTAACTATCCGCACCCGCTCCAGAGACTGTGGGTTGCATTCGGTGCAGTTCAGTGTGGATTCTGCGTGCCGGGATTTATCGTTTCGGCTTATCAGCTCCTGCTGGACAATCCTTCTCCTACAAGAGAAGATGTCAGAGACTGGTTCCAGAAACACAGAAATGTCTGCAGATGCACCGGCTACAAGCATATTGTTGATACCGTTATGGCTGCCGCCGAAGTCCTGAGAGGCGAGAAGAAGGTTGAAGACTTCATCTACGACTGGTCAAAGGATGTTGGCAACTTCTACGGAAAACCTATCGAAAGACCTAATGCACTGCCTAAGGCATGCGGTGTAACTGACTACGGTGATGATGTTGAACTTCATATGCCTGCAGAAACTCTGAAGGTTGCTCTGGTTCAGCCGAGAATCACATCACACGCTATAATCAAGAATATCGACACTTCAGAAGCTCTGAAGATGCCGGGGGTACACTCCGTAATCACAGCTAAGGAAGCTCAGGAAGCAGGCTGCAAAAACAGGCTTATGACTTACGGTTTCTCAGCAAGAACAGTTGAGCTTGAACAGGCTCACCATGTCCTCGCTGACGGCAAGATCCTGTACTACGGCGATGTTGTTGCCCTGGTTTGTGCAGACACCAGAGCCCATGCTGAGGCTGCTGCTGCTGCAGTCAAGGTTGAAATCGAACAGCTCCCTGAATACATGAGCTATCTGGAAGCGGTAACTCCGGATGCCAAGAACATCCACGACTGGCTCGATACTCCGTATGACCCTAACGTTTATTCAGAACTTCCTGTTCTGAAGGGAGATCACGAAAATGTTCCTAAACTTATCGATGAGGCTGCCTTCTCAGTAGAGGGTTCCTTCTACTCATCAAGAGAACCTCACATGTCCATCGAGGGCGATGTAATGCAGGGCTACTATGACGAAGATGACAATATGTGTATCCACTGCAAGACGATGACTCTGTACTTCGACAGAGATGACATGGCTGAAGCTATCGGCATCGATGTTGAGAAGCTGAGAGTTATCGAAAATCCGACCGGAGGTTCATTCGGCTGGGCGATGAGTGCTCATACTTATTCGATGATCGGTATCGCAGTAAGAGTAACGGGGATGCCTTGCTCACTGTCCATGACATGGGAAGAATTCAATGCTGTTTCAGGTAAGAGATCACCGACCTACTTCAATGCGAGAATGGCCTGTGATGCTGACGGCAAGTTCGTTGCCGGTGAATATGATGCGGGTCTTGACCACGGTCCGTTCACTGAACTGGGTGACGACAAACTCACTAAGATCTCAAGATTCATGTGGTATCCGTACTTCATGCCAAATGCAGCCGGACTGTCAAGAGTAGCTTACACAAACCACTCCTTCGGTACTGCATACAGAGGATACGGTGCTCCGCAGGCTTATACATGTTCAGAGGCGCTGGTGGATATGCTGGCAGAAAAAGCAGGAATCGATCCGTTCGAGTTCAGATACAGAAATATCGCAAGAACTCCTGAGGATACTAACATTAACCAGTATCCGTATCTCCACCTTCCAATGCAGGATATGATGGATGCTCTGAAGCCTGTATACGACAAGGCAAAGGCAGAAACAGAAGCATGGAACAAGGAACACGACGATGTTAAGAAGGGCGTTGGTATCGCATGGGGCGGATACAATGTCGGCCTCGGTGCAGTTGACGAAGCACATGTTGCTATCGAACTGATGCCTGATGGAAGCTTCAGAAAATATGATACATGGCAGGATCAGGGCCAGGGCGGCGACCAGGGTTCGCTCATCTGTACTCTGGAAGCTATGAAGCCTTACTTCCCTGATATCACACCTGATGACATCAAGCTGGTTCAGGACGACTCAAAGTACTGTCCGAACACCGGTGAATCCGCAGGTTCGAGATCCCACTACGCTAACGGTAAAGCATCGATCGTTGCTGCCAAGGGTCTGGCTGATTCAATGAGAAAGCCTGACGGAAGCTACAGGACATACGATGAAATGGTTGCAGAGGGTATTCCTACAAGATTTGACGGAGACTGGTTCACAACAGATGAATACGGTTACTTCTACGATCTGGATCCTAATGACGGTTCAGGTAACCCGACTTATACATATACATACGCGCTGTTCCTGGCAACAGTGGATGTGGATGTTGCAACAGGTAAGGCAAGCTGCACAGGCATGACCTGCGTTGACTGGATCGGAACTGCCGGAAATATTCAGGCTGTTGAAGGACAGATATACGGCGGTATGTCACATGCTATCGGTTTCGCACTCAGCGAAAACTACGAGGATGTTAAGAAGGATAACAATATGCTGAAGGGCGGAGTTCCTTATATCAAGGACATTCCTGACTATCCGGCGTTCAATTACATCCACATGGATGGATTTGACCCTCGCGGACCTTTCGGTTCTTCCGGAGCTTCAGAGGCCTTCCAGTCATCCGATCACATGGCAGTTATCAACGCTATCAATAATGCGGTTGGCGTTCGTATATACGAGCTTCCGGCAAGACCTGAGAAGATCAAGGCCGGCATAGACGCGCTTGCCAAGGGTGAACCTAACCCTAACAAACCGGCTAAGTACTACCTCGGTAAGGATCTCTATGATGCTCTTGATGATATCAAGGCAGATCCTAAGGATCCATCCAGACCTGAGGATGTTAAGTTTGGCGATCTCGGTGAAGAGGGAATCGCGTGGAAACCCGGACAGGACAACATTTACAACAAGTAATCGTAATTACCTCTGACGATTTACTGAAGGAGCCGCACACCGCGGCTCCTTTTTAGTGTATAATGTAGCTGCAAGCAATTGTTTTGAATATTATTAAGAGACCAACATATGAAAGAAGTACGAGAATTTTACGATCAGTTCGCCACATGCCGCGAACATGATATTCCTCTGTGTGCCGATGCATGTCCCTTCAAGCTGGACTTTCTGCATATTCAGGAGCGTATCTCCAATAAACGCTTTAACGCAGCATACAAGGCAATTCGTGATGCTGTAACCTTTCCCGGAATCGTTTCCGAGATCTGCCCTGCCTACTGTCAGAAACACTGCATCCGTGAAATCACTGACGAACCCGTTCGCATAAAGCTTCTGGAAAAATCGGTGGTATCTCTGGCCTCCCGAAAGGATCCCAACTCCTATAACCTGCCGGCACGAAATGTTAAAGTGGCGGTAATAGGGGGAGGAATAAGCGGTATTGCCTTTGCTCTGAAGATGGCTACGAGAAAATATGATGTTACCCTGTTTGAAAAAAGCGGCAAAATCGGCGGACAGCTTTCCGAATACATGGATGAGGCCTCTTACATGGCGGAAATAGATCTCCAGTTTAAAAACGAAAAATACAATCTTTTCCTGAACACCGAGGCTTCGGTCGATATCGATACGGGGATGGTAACTGCCACAGGTGAACATGCAGCCACTCGCGATGACTTCGATGTTGTGTACATAGCTACCGGTGAGGGCGGCGACAGTTTCGGCGTTCCTCTGCCTGAAAAGGGAGATGATGTCAGTGTTGCCGGCGGCTGCATGAAGGCCGGCGAAACCGGAATATTCCTCGGCGGAAGCCTCCTGGGTAAGGATCTTATGTTCGCTCTCGCAGACGGGATGAACATGGCCTCCGCCGCAGACGACTTCATCAAGGCAGGTCTGCTGTCATATCCGGTTCCTGCCGCCCCGTCAAAATGTGTGCCGAATGAACATAAGCTGGTCAAAACCCCTGCCGGAGAAACATCCGGAGATGCTTCCGGCCTTTCGGAGGAAGAGGCTGCGGCTGAAGCCGACCGCTGCATCCGCTGTCAGTGCGATGCTTGTGATACCTACTGCGACCTTATTAAATTCTATAAAAAGTGGCCTATTAAAATGAGGGATGAGCTTTTCCTGTCCGTAAAACCGGCGGGATCTCTCGTCCACAAGTGCCCTTCCCGCAAATACATCGCAGCCTGTACCGACTGCAAAATCATGGAAGAGACCTGCCCTGAAAATATCGAGCTCTGCGGCATGATAAAGGCGGCGAGATATCAGATGCATCAGGCGGAAAAAATGCCTGCCGCATATAAACAGTATTTTATAAGGGACATGGAACACGCCAATGGAACCATGGCTTCACTGGTCAGAAAGGCTCCGAAGTGTTCGGGAGCTTCGTCCGCCTGTACCGCAGGCGGTAAGGAAGAGACCGGATACGCCTTTTTCCCGGGCTGCAATCTGGGCGCCCTTGATCCCGAATATGTGATACGCCCCTACAGGTGGCTTACCGACAACTATCCGGGCACGGGTCTGCTCCTTAAATGCTGCGGGATACCTCTTGACTGGTCCGGCAATGAGAAGGCTCATCTGGAGGTTCTGGAGTACCTGAAGGCAGACTGGGAAGAGCTGGGCAGACCCGTTCTTGTCACAGCCTGCATGTCCTGTGACAGACATCTTCGCGAATACCTTCCTGAGATAGAGACCGTGACCATTTACGAGCTGATGGCAGCGGCCGCAGGAGAGGTGAATCAGAGCTGCGGCGCATCAGGCGAAGATCCGAAGGCCGGCGAGGGCAGAGCCTTCTCTATCTTCGATCCGTGTTCAGCCCGCGGAAATGAATCTGTCCGTAAGGCAGTGCGAAATATCGCTGCAGCCTCCCACATAGACTGGGAGGAGCTGCCGGAAGCTGATATGCACGGCTGCTGCGGCTTCGGCGGTCAGGGAATCATGGCTCAGCCTGAATTTATTGATTTTGTAACAGACCGAAGAGCTTCTTCCTCGGATAATCCCTTCATCGTCTACTGCTCTAACTGCAGAGATATTTTCAACGACAGAGGAAAAAAGGCGGTTCATATTTTCGACCTTCTGTTCGATATCGATCCCGACGGTATATCAGCATCGCCGGGTGTTTCCGAAAGACGCATGAACCGGAGCAAACTCAAGCAGCACCTTCTGCATGAATTCTGGGAGGAAGAAATGGCAGAAAAACCCGAAACCGAAAGATACGAAATAACAATGAATCCGGATATCCGAAGCAAGGCCAATAAGCTGCGCATTCTCGATGAGGATATCTGCAAGGTAATAGAGCACGCGGAAACAAGCGGACGGCGCACGAGGAACCCCGAAAGCGGTCACTTCAAGGCCTATGCGGAAATCGGAGCAATCACTTTGTGGGTGGAATACAGCGTGCCGGATCCCGGATCTGCAGATCACACTGCCGGCGGCGGTTTCCGGGAAATCCACAATCTTTACTGTCACAGAATGCAGATAAAGCTGGAGCCTGTATTTAACGGCCGCAAGGTTGAAGAATAATACGCAGAAGCGGCAATTGCCAAGGGAATTGCCGGACATCCGCCGCCTATGAATGATTGCCGGGCAGGCACTGCGGTAGTGTCTCCCCTCGCAAATCTACTTGAGAACTATATTATCGCTTACTTAACAGGAATTACTTAGGAGCAAGCTATGCCTAAACCACGAACGAAAAGCACCTCCGCAAATGCGGACAAACCTTCAGAAACAATCATATGCGACAGATGCGGTGTCGAAATGGAAATGATAGAGGTCGCCTTTGACTATCTTTCACGCGGCTTCAGACACAAGGTGCCGCGCTGCCCTGTCTGCGGTCAGGTCTCTCTCCCTGAAGAGCTGGTTACCGGCAAAATGGCTGATGTCGAATCCATGATCGAGGACAAATAGGCAGAGAGCGGGGTTCCCTCAATAGTCCCGCAACAGTATAATAATTTACAACTATTTGATACGACCGGAGTGCAGAAGTTACGAAGGAGCTGTTCACCACTTCCTGCACTTTTTTGATTACGACAAATTTATCAAACTTTTCACGCAATGTAGTGCTTTCCCGCTTTTGCAATTTCTTGCACATCTTTCGGCAAGTTGATAAAATGTAAGTAGGTATGAGTCAAATTATTTATTTTTCAAAGTCAAAGAATTAAGTTCGATAATCAAACGGAGGTATTTATGAATCTTAAGAAAATGACGCTGAAGATCAACGGCGCTGACCGTATGTTCATCTGCAATCCTGATAAAGACACTCTCGCTGATGTGATCAGAAGACTGGGTCTCACGGGAACAAAGGTGGGATGCGGTATCGGCGTTTGCGGATCATGTTCAGTAATTCTCAACGGCAAGGTTGTTCGTTCATGTACGAGAAAGATTTCCCGAATCGAGGAGTACAGCGAAGTGACAACTATCGAAGGCATCGGACAGCCTAACTTCCTGCACCCTCTGCAGCTGGCATTCATGCACCACGGTGCAGTACAGTGCGGATTCTGCATACCCGGATTTATCGTATCTGCCTATGCTCTGCTTCAGGAAAACCCGGATCCTACAAGAGAGGAAGTTCGTGACTGGTTTACCAAGAACAGAAATATCTGCAGATGTACGGGATACAAGCAAATTGTAGATTCTGTAATGATCGCTGCCAGGTGCATGCGCGGCGAAATAACCATGGATGAAATCGCTCACCCTGAACCGGAGGTTGGCGAATACTACGGCAAACCGACTCTGAGACCTTGTGCTCTGGCCAGAGTCTGCGGTGTTGAAGATTACGGCGATGATGTTGAGCTTCACATGCCTGCAGAAACACTTAAGGCCGCAATGGTGCAGCCACGAAAGTACAGCCATGCCAAGATCAAGAGTATAGATACATCAGAAGCAATGAAAATGCCGGGAGTTTATAAGATCGTTCTGGCTAAGGATGTTCCCGGCTCCAACAGGCTGGCATTCTTCTCATTCACACCGAGAACTCTGGCAACCGAAAAAACTCACCATGTAATCGCAGAAGATAAGATTATGAACTATGGTGATGTGATTGCAGTGGCAGTTGCCGACACCAAGGAACACGCCAGAGCCGCAGCAGCTGCAGTTAAATACGAGCTGGAACCGCTGCCTGAATACAATAACTATCTGGACGCAGTAATGCCTGATGCTATGAGGATCCACGACGACCACCCTAACATGTGGTGCGTACAGCCTACAGTTAAGGGTGCAGGTCATGATATTGATGCTCTCTTTGAAGAGGCTCCCCATGTAGTAGAGGGTTCATTCTACTCACAGCGTGAACCTCACGGAAACATCGAGGGCGATACTGTTCAGGCTTATATGGGAGACGACGGACTTCTGACAGTTCAGTGCAAGGCTATGGCGATCGGTGCCAATCTGGCAGATATTTCGGAAGCAACAGGACTTCCTGTAGAAAAAATCCGTGTAATCGAGAACCCTACCGGGGCATCCTTCGGATGGTCAACCGCAGGTCTCACCTTCGCTCTGGCAGCAATCGTATGCCAGGCATGCGACGGAATGCCTATCGCACTGTCAATGAACTATCAGGAACACATCGCCTACGCAGGAAAGAGAGCTCCATCATGGTCCAACTCACAGCTGGCATGCGATGAAAACGGCAAGATAATAGCAGCCAAGTGGGACTTCGGTCTTGACCACGGTGCATACAACGAGCTGGGCGACGACCTGACATGGAGACCGGCACGATTCACTTACTTCCCTTACAATGTACCTAATGTAAAGGGTCTGGCAAGAGTAGCCACAACCAACCATGCTTACGGCTGTGCTTACAGAGGATACGGTTCGCCGCAGGCCTATACATGTTCAGAATCTATGATGGACATGATGGCCGAAGAGATCGGAATGGATCCTTTCGATATCCGTTACATCAATATAGCCCGCGAAGGCGACACCAATGTCAACCAGAGACCTTTCAGAGAATATGTTCTCGAAGGCATGATGGATAAGCTGAAGCCTCTCTATGAGGAAGCAAAGGCAAGAGCCAAGGCTGAGGACACTCCTGAGGTGCGCCGCGGCGTAGGTATCGCATGGGGCGGATACAATGTAACTGAAGGTGCAGAGGATCAGTGCACTCTGGGAATCGAAATCGCACCCGGCGACAAGTTTATCAAGTACGATACGTGGCAGGATGTAGGTCAGGGCGGCGATGCCGGTTCACTGGTCGTAACACTGGAATGTCTGAAGGAACTGGGCGTTAAGAAAGAGGACATCATCCTGAGACAGAACGACAGTATCTACGGTGTCGACTCAGGTTCATCAGCTTCATCCAGACAGCACTACATGAACACCAAGACATGCAAGATGGCCTGCGATAAGCTCATTAATGCTATGAAAAAACCTGACGGCACATACAGAACCTACGAGGAAATGGTGGCTGAAGGCATACCTACAAGATATGATGCCCAGTACGAAAATGCAACTGACCCTACACTGGCTCATCTTGATCCTAACACAGGTGAAGGCGAACCTACCCCTGCATTCACATACGCTCTGTTCATGGCAGAGGTGGCAGTAGAGGTGGCTACAGGCAAGACTACTGTACTCAAGTTCACCTGCATAGATGATGTCGGCGTTATCGGAAACCCTGTCTGCCTTGACGGACAGGCCTATGGCGGCATCGCTCACTCCATCGGGTACGCCCTTTATGAAGACTACGAAGATGTTAAGAAGCAGAACAACATTCTGGGCTGCGGCATCGCAACAGCAAATATGCTGCCGGATGATATAGAGCTGATCCATATCGAAACGCCTCGAAACACTTCACCATTCGGTTCTTCCGGCGGTTCAGAAGCCTTCCAGTCCGGCGACCACATGGCGGTGATCAATGCTATCCACAATGCTACAGGGCTGAGAATATATGAACTCCCTGCATATCCTGAAAAGGTTAAGGCAGGTCTGGAAGCTATGGCTGCAGGTCAGAAGGATCCGCTCAAGCCTGAGAAATACTTCCTGGGATCAGACTTCGATGAAGAAATGGAAAACATCAAGAACAATCCGGTTTACTTCGAATAAATTGTTCGGAATATTGAGAAACCGTACAGCTTCGCTTGCGGTTTCTCCAATCACAGTCGCTCCGCGACTCATTCGCGCCATATAAGCACCGGCGCTCAGGACAAGTCTATTGGGAATCCGGATCGCCGCAGGCGCCGGATCCCTTTTTTATAATTTACTTTTTATGTGATATACTTCTTATGGCTAACAGAGAACAGATAATGGAAGAACTTCTTAATAAATTTGAGGACTGCCTGCAGCACGAAATGTCCTTTTGCAGTGCTGCCTGTCCCTTCAATCTGGATGTGAACACCTTCATCGCCAGACTGCAGGAAGGGCGGTTTAACGCCGCCTACAAATGCTATCGCGATGCAGTGGGTTTCCCGGAAATAGCCGCCATGATCTGCACTGAAGAATGCAAAGGCAGCTGTCTCCGTAATGCGGTCTCCCGTGAAAAAAATGCTGACGGCTCCGGAAAGTACGACCCTATCCGGCTTCTGTCACTTGAGAAGGCCGTCCTGAAATATGCTGTCCGCAAGGATCCCGTTAAATACAATGTTCCCTCAAAGTATAAGAGCGTAGCGATAATAGGTGCAGGCATCAGCGGCATGGCCTGTGCTCTCCGCATGGCTACCAAGAAGTACAAGGTCACGATTTACGAAAAAACGGATCATATAGGCGGTGATTTCACAGAAGCCGCCGCAACGGAGATGGCAGAAAAAATCCGGGCTGATTTTGCATTTCAGATGAAGCATCTGGATTATGACATAAAATTCAATACGGAAATCAGATCTCTGGATGAGATCATCCGTCTGGGTTACGAGGATAACAAGGCGGCTTCAGAGGCATCTGTATCTGCTGCAGCTGCTGTAATGAGAGCTGCAACCACAGGCTCTTCCCGAACCTATGAGGGAAGCTATGACGCAGTCTACATTGCGACCGGGAAGGGTGGTACAGATCTGGGAGTTGCCGCCGATGCAGAGGATTCGGATTTCGGCGGACCCTGCATTACCATCAGCCACGATAATGGTACATCTGACACTGCCGTATTTCTGGGCGGAGCTCTGGTGGGATCGGATCCTGTCCACGCTCTCGCTGATGGACTGAGAATTTCCACTGCGATCGATAACTACACTCTGACCGATATCCTCAAGTATCCGGTATACCCTGAAACTGAAATACAGATAGACGAAACCCGGCATGTAACGACGAAGGCTATTCTTCCTGCTGACGCCATATATACTAAAGAAGAGGCTGTCGAAGAAGCCGGGCGCTGTATGAAATGCCAGTGCAGTGCCTGCAGGCTTCACTGCGACCTTACAGAATATCTGCACAAATGGCCTCTGCGGATCAGGGACGAGATAATTGCCACTACCGCACCGGGCAGATCCGAGCTTCACGCCACCCCGGCGGTGAGACTCATAAACAGCTGCACCCATTGCGGGCTTTGCAGGGAAACCTGTCCGGCCGATATTGATCTGGATGGTCTGATACAGTCGGCACGCGTCCGCATGCACAAGCTGGACAAGATGCCATGGGCGTTCAACGATTTTTTTCTGAGAGATATGGACTTCACAAACAGCGAGGCGGCATATATATGCTCCGCACCGGAAAGCGGTGACGAAACCGGAAGCCGGCGCTGCAACTACCTGTTCTTTCCGGGCTGTCAGCTGGGCGCCGGCGAACCGGAACTGGTGTTCAAATCCTATGAATGGCTTCTTGACTATGCTCCGGGCTCCGGCATTATGCTGGGCTGCTGCGGGGTTCCTGCACAGTGGGCAGGTGACGAAGATCTGCACTCGGAGGTTCTGTCAAGAATAAAAGCCGACTGGGAAAATATGGGCAGACCGGTAATGGTTCTGGCCTGCCCTACCTGCCGCAACACTTTTGCCCGTGAGCTTCCGGAGATGGAAACTGTCTTTCTCTATGAACTTATGGCTCAGAGTGATACAGCCTATGCTTCCCTTTCCCGATCCCTGCCGCCTGACGAAAAAATCTGGGCTGTTTTTGATCCCTGCGCCAGCGACCGGGAGGACGCCGTCAGAGGGGCTGTGCGAAAACTCGCAGATAAGCTGGGAATTGAAATCCGTCCCCTTCCTGTCCAGGAGAAATGGTCTGCCTGCTGCAGCTATGGGGGGCACGGTATTCTGGCTGATCCGGAGTTTACCGGATTTGTTCGCAGGAACAGGATCAGCGAAAGTGAGCTCCCATATATTACCTACTGCATAAACTGCAGAGACTCTTTTCTCCACGAAGGTAAAAAGGCAACACATATTCTCAACCTGTTTTTCGGTACTGAAGCCGGGCTGGAAACAGTGACCCGCCGCAGACTGAACAGGATCAGACTCAAGGAGAAGCTGATGAAGGAAATATTTAATACATCGTCTAATGGCGATTCTAAGGAAGCTGCAAAGGCGGCCATGACTTCCGGCGACAGCGAGCTTATCACCCTTGAAATGAGTGATGAGGTACGCCGCAAATTGAGTGAGGAATTCATTCTGGAGCATGAAGCTGCCGACGCTGTCAGCTTTTGTGAGAAAACGGGAAGGACTTTTCTGGATAAAGCAAAAAATTCCTACACGGGCTATCGCAAAATAGGAAATCTGACCTATTGGGTCGAGTACCGGCCTGCTGATGATGCAGGGGTTTATGAGCTGCTCAATGCTTATACCCATCGGATGACAATAGAACTGGAGATGATCTGGAATGGACACAAAGTCAACATCGACGAATGACAATATAATATGCAATAAGTGCGGCGTACCCCTTGAAAAAATAAGGGTGAACTTCAGATACCTCACCAAACAGTTTGAGCATGAGGTTGACCGCTGCCCTGTCTGCGGTCAGGTTTACATTCCCGAAAGCCTGGCTAAGGGCAGAATGGCTGAGGTAGAAAAAATTCTCGAAGACAAGTAGCCGGATAATAGGATGAACCATCCTTGCCGGGCGATTATAGGGATTTCCTGCAGTTCAGCGAGATGAACGACCCTTGGCGGACTACAGATGAGCAGCGAGATCTGTCGCGCACAAATATATTATTTATGGTAGAAAGGAATAATAACATGTCAGATAAATTTACCCTCGTCCGTGCTCCTCTCATAACCGATCCCGACGGAAGCACAAATGGCGAATATGAAAAATGCAGCTATGCCTTTTTCCCGGGCTGCTGCCTTTGCGCTAATGAACCGGAAATTGCAGCTAAAGTCTACGATTCCCTGCTGTTCCAGAATCCGGATACCGCCATCTTCATGGAGTGCTGTGAGAATGCCGATGAGATCCGTGAGAAATGGTCTGCTCTGGGAAAGCCTGAAATGATTCTCTGCTGCACAGAATGCGAGGAGTTTTTCGCCGGCAGCCTGGCTGATATTCCCACAGTATCTCTCTATGACAAATTTCTCGAATACGAGATCAGCGGAGGCTGCAACAGCGTTGATTACTGTCTCCACGAGTCTGTTAAGGGTTCTGATTCGCCTGATTTCGCAGGCTGTTCCGTTGCCGCCCTTGCTAAGGATATGGGTGCCGATCTTCATAAATACGAAGAGGGCAGTCCCTTCCCTTACCTGGTCTGCGACATCAGTGTGCGAAATGACCTCAAGGAATCAGGTCATGACGCAGCACATATTCTGGAGCTGATGTTCGGCATGGGTGCTTCAAACACCCACCTGATTCACGAACACGACCATGATGACGGCGTTGGCAGTAATAGTGATGGCGACGAAAGTCAAACCGGAGGTGCCTCTCCTGATGACAGCGAATGTGACGGCAACTGCGCCGCATGTGCCGGCTGCTCGGACAAACCTCATCCGCCGCAGGCTCTGCCTACAGATGCACAGAAGGCGTCAAACCGGCTGGAGCTGAAGGATGTGCTGCTGGCACTTTACTGGAACGAACTGTAAACCCGGCGAGCATTGCATTTCCTACTCTTCTACGAACCTTCTTATTGTCAGTATTTTACCCGGTGCGTGAACGCCGCTGACGCAGATTCCCGCTCCGGAGTTATAGGCATGAACGATCTGTCCGTTACCTGCATACATGGCATAATGTCCGGGATAATACACCACATCTCCGGGCTTAGCCTCCGCAAGGCAAACTCCCTTGCCCATCTTGTAAAAGCCCATGCGCGGCACATCATACCCGAAGTGACGGTATACCGAATAGATGAAACCCGAACAGTCTGCCCCGTTAGTAAGGCTGGTGCCGCCCCACCTGTACGGATTGCCGACAAACTTCTTGCCGAAATCCACAAGCTCGGTGCCGTTCATGGTTCCGAAGGTTTCCCCGCTGTAATCCGCCCATGCCGTATCGTGGGGTCTTTCCTTTGTCCCCAGATACATTACCGTATCCACCGGATCTTTAGTGATTTCCTCTTCAATCGGCTCCTGACTCTCCTCTTCGCCGTTAACCATCACGACTTCGTTGGTGACGGTCTTCTCGCCTTCTTCACCTTCCGATTTCAGCTCTGTATTTCCTTCAAAAAGCTCGTCCGTCTTCTCATAAACCGTTTCCGGCTCCACCGGCTTTTTCTCGTCAACCTTGGATTCCGTGGTGACATGCATCATCGGCTTATCGGTTTCGTTGCTGGCAAGAACCAGTTCCGCAGCTTCCTCACCGCTTACCACCGTAGGCGGTTTCACTCCCACGAACAGGGTCTTTTTCTCGATTTTCAGCTTCTCTTCAAGCTTTATAGAGTCAACATCGCCGTCCTCCGGTGTGTAGTATTCCATCACATCCCGAACGACCTGCTCGGCTGTTTCCTCGTCCTCCACAATAAAGAGCTCCCGTCCATCTGCCGATACCATGTACGGATCCTCAACTTTGGTTCCGTCGGCGTATACCGCGTAAGGTTTCACCATGATGTGAAAGGTGATTCCCGCTGCCAGTGCAAATGCAAATGCCACACATACGGCTCTCAGCAAATGCCTGTGCAAAAACATAAATGCTTTGATTCTGATCATACTTCTCTTCCAAATTACTGTAAGCTGTTATTTCCCTATAATATCAGTTCCCATATATTTTCTCAGAGGCTCCGGAATAAGAACAGAGCCATCCTCCTGCTGGTAGTTTTCCAGGATTGCGGCAACCGTTCTGCCCACCGCCAGTCCTGATCCGTTAAGTGTGTGAACAAATTCCGGCTTGCTCCTTTCCCCGGGTCTGAACCTGATGTTGGCTCTGCGAGCCTGGAAGTTTTCAAAGTTGGAACACGATGATATTTCCACATATCTGCCGTAGCTCGGCATCCACACTTCCACATCATATGTCATAGCCGATGAGAAGCCCAGATCTCCTGTTGACAGCCTGACTACTCTGTAAGGGATCCCCAGTCTCCTCAGGACCTCCTCCGCATCATCAGTCAGCTTTTCCAGTTCCTCATATGAATCTTCAGGTTTGACGAACTTGACCATCTCAACCTTCTGAAACTGGTGCTGCCTGATAAGTCCTCTGGTATCTCTGCCTGCGCTGCCCGCTTCAGCTCTGAAGCAAGGTGTATATGCCGTGTGATAGATAGGCAGCTCATCGGCAGACAGAATTTCATCGTCATAGAGGTTTGTTACCGGCACCTCCGCTGTCGGGATCAGGAAGAAATCCTTCTGCGGGATATAGAACATATCCTCTTCAAACTTAGGAAGCTGTCCTGTGCCCGTCATCGCTCTCCTGTTCACCATGAACGGCGGCAGTATTTCCGTGTAACCCTGTTCCTCGGTGTGCAGATCCAGCATGAAATTTATAACCGCTCTCTCAAGGCGTGCACCCGGCCCCTTGTAAACAGTAAATCTGGCACCTGCGATTTTGGCGGCTCTCTCGAAGTCCAGAATACCCAGGTCTTCTCCTATATCCCAGTGTGCCTTGGCCTCAAAGCTAAACTCTACGGGTTCCCCCCATCTTCTCATTTCAACATTGTCGCTGTCATCATCTCCTGTGGGCACATCGGGATGAGGCGTATTCGGAACATTCAGCAGCGCCTCCTTCAGCTTGTCTTCAGCTTCGGAGACCTGCACATCCAGCTCCTTTATTGATTCTGAAAGCTCCTTCATCTCCGCCATGAGCCCGGCGGTATCCTCACCCTGCTTTTTCATTACCGGAATCTGTTTTGACTTGGTCTTCTGTACATTCTTCATCTGTTCGACCTTCGCGAGAATCTCCCTCCTCTTCAGGTCAAATCTGCGTACATCTTCCAGCCCGAAGTCGCCTTTCTGTCTTCTTTCCACAGCCTCTTTGACGCCTTCAAAGTCCTCTCTTATTCTCTTGATGTCTAACATTTCACAACTCCTTCAAAACACCTGCTATGCCCCTATCCTCAAAACAGGTTTTTTCTGTATATCGAGTACAATTTTCTAAGCTCTTCGACCTTCACATGCATTTCCATGAGCAGATCCGATGCCTTCTCATAATTCCTGCAATCCAGAGCCTCTACTATTCTGGTAAGCAGGCAGGTTTCATCCAGAGCATTTTTTCCCAGATAGTTTTTCAGTCTGAATATTCTTTCCCAGAAATGCCTGTCGTAATCTGTACTGTCCCCATCAGTATGAATCTTCCTGCACTCTCTGAGAAGATCCATAGTTTCCGGAACGATCCTGTTCGAAAGCTCCATGCTCCACTGACTCAATACAGCTTCCCTGTATGAGGCAAGAGCCTGGTCGGTCATAACATCATCTCTTCTGAAGATGTCCAGCTTTTCCGGCTTACTGTCGAAGGTGCTGATATTCTCCCAAACCGTACGCGGCGCCTTGCCGAAATATCTATTTCTCTCATCTTCCGTATAATCCTCGAAGATGTTCTTTTCGCTTCTGTATACTCTGTCTTTTTCCAGATAAAAATCTTCCTCCCCGTACTCCTTGGAAATCGATTTCTCAAGCTGAGCCGGTGTTTTAGAGTTCTCCAGAGCTTCTTTTATTCCATCCAGCATTGCCATGTATGAAGCTGCCAGAACCAGATAGGTATTGCTCTTCGGATTCGGAGAGCGGAGTTCCAGCCTCGTAGCCAGCGGATTTCCCGGTTCTCTTACCAGACCCACCAGAACCGTTCTGTTTCTGGAAGGTATTTTCGCATCGTGCCCAAGGGATGTAACGACACAGACCGGAGCTTCATAACCCGGCTTCTGCCTGTTGAAGGCATCATTTGTTGCGCTTACGAATGGGTTAACCACATCGTAGTTTTTAAGCAGTCCCATAAGCGCGCCGTATCCCACCGGACTAAGGAACTGATTGCTGTCGTTGGGATTGAAGAGGTTTACCCTTCTGCCGTCCTTGAGCACTGCAGCCAGACCCATGTGCGTATGCTCGCCGCTTCCCGCAACAGTTTCCATTGGTTTTGCGAGGAATGAAACCTCCAGCCCATAGCTTCTGAAAATATCCCGCACAACATATTTGATCTGGTTTTCGTTATCCGCAGCCTGTACTGCGGTGGAATACTTCCAGTCGATTTCCAGCTGTTCCATGATATGGTCATAGTTTCCGGAATTACCCAGCTTCGCCTTGACGCCGCCGACCTCTTTGTGTCCCATCTCCATCTCGAAGCCGTATCGCTGCAGGATTATCAGGCATTCTTCCAGAGCTGCCCTCACCGGTCCCACAGTCCTCTTCCAGTACTGTTCCTTAAGGGTCTGTGCCGTGGAGAGCTGTTCTCTGTCCGCATCGTCATCGGGAGTTTTGACCCAGAATTCCAGCTCCGTTGCAGCCGTAATGACTATCTTATCGATTTCGTCCCCACTGTCTATTTCAAGATGCTCGAATACATATGGATTATCCTGCAGAAGTTTCATCAGATCTTCCTTGAAATTGTATGCCGCATCTCTCAATATCACTCTGGATCCTACCCTGTCCGAATTGTTGTGGATCAGTGTGGACGGGATGCGAAGAGTGCCTACCGGCAGTCCCGTATCCGGGTCAGGATAATCAAAATTATGGTCAACAAACCAGTTTACGGTACAGTCCGGAATGATATCCACCTTGCCGTTGTTCAGGTCTGCGATTTTCGGAAGCACTACAGATGATCCATCTGTCTGAATACCTGACTGCAGAAATGCCGGCACATCCTTCAGAAATTCTTCAACCGGTATTTTCTCATCTGTATCATGCCCCCCTACATCTATACCCACCAGGGAAATGAACTTGATTTCAGGATGTTCCTCCAGAACTTTCCTGATGGATTTCTCGTCGTGGCTTTCCGCCGGGAGAGTGTATATCATTTTATCCAGATCATATTTCAGCATCCGGGCCTCCTTTAACTTATAAATGCTGAAGGGGGAGCGAGTACGGCTCACCTCCCCCTTTGTCTCTTTTCGCATTAAGGGTAATCACCCTCAGGCAAACTTATTTCGCAAGCTTGCTCAGGTACTTTTCGAGTTCATCCATGTACTTCCCGTACTTCGCCCAATCTCCTTCTGCCAGTGCTGACTGTGCGTCATTGTAGGCATCCTGTGCGGCCTGAGCAAGTTCCGCCTTCGACGTGCCGCCTCTGCTGTCGCTGTCCGTATTGGCATTTTTCTCTCCGGTCTTGCTTTCGTGAGCTGACCCGTCGCCGAACATCGAGTTCAGGGCTTCAGCCAGCGTTGCCTCGTAGGCGATGTTATCACCGTATACTACGATAACTCTCTTAACTTCAGGGATACTGGAGTTTGTCGCCTCCAGATATACCGGCTCAACATATAACAGTGAATCTTCGATAGGTATTACGAAGAGATTTCCTCTGCTGTACTTGGAACCGGACTGACTCCACAGTGAGAATTCCTTGGAAATCTCAGTGTTCTGGTCGATCTGTGCTTCAACCTGCATCGGTCCGTAAACGATTTTGCTCTTAGGCATCTGGTACAGAACCAGCTTGCCGTAATCAGCACCATCGTTACGCGCAACCAGCAGACCCATCAGATTTTTCTTGTCCTTAGGTGTAAACGGAATTGAGTTTACAAACTCTGCACTCTTCTCTCCCGGAAGCTTCATAATGTAGTAGTTAGGCGTCATTGCCTGTTCTTCGGTCCCGTAGATTTCCGAAGCGATCTGCCACATATCCTCGTTCTGATAGAATACCTTAACATCGTTCATGTGATATCTCTGATAGATCTCTGCCTGAACATTCAGCAGCGTTCTCGGATATCTGATGTGAGCCCTGAGACCTTCAGGCATCTCCTTGAAATCCTTGAAGAGCTTCGGATATATGCTCTTGAATGTCCGGGCAATAGGATCACTGCCGTCAACAATGTAGTAGTTCGTCTCTCCGCTGTAAGCATCGATTACAACCTTGATAGAGTTTCTTACATAGTCAACATCGGTGTCCTCATTGTACGGCTCCGAATACGGGTATCTGTTTGTTGCCGTATAGGCATCGATGATCCAGTAGAGATGTCCGTCAACAGTAACCACATACGGATCTTCATCGTAGTCCAGATAAGGCATGATTTCATGCACTCTCTTCTCGATGTTTCTGTTTATCATGATCCTTGAATCGCTGTTGATATTGCCTGAAACCAGCATCTTCAGTGATTTTTCCCTTACCGAGAACATGATCCTCGTGAGAAGGTTCATCTTGATTCCCGAATCAGCCTTGTACTGACAGTACTTGTTGCTGTTGCCGTCAGGATAGTCGAATTCATCCTCATCTGTGTTAACCAGAATGTAATCGTTTGTCATTTCGCCAAAGTAAATCTCAGGATCTGTAATCTTAACATCTACCGATGACTGAGGCGGAATGCTGTCGATCAGCATGTCAGGCTGTCCGCTTTCGGTGATCTTATCGACCCTTGAGAGCGTAGCACCGTAACCGTGAGTATATTTCAGATGCTTATTCAGCCATGTATCACTGATTCTCTCTTCGTCGATTTCTCTTGCCGACATAAATGTCTGAGTGTAGTCGCCGTCAATAGTATATCTGTCCACATCAACATCATTGAACTCGTAATACTGTCTGATCGACTGCGTCTGGTTGTAGAATTTCATCGCCGGCGCATAGTCATTTATTCTGATATTTGAAATAGTTTCTTCATTTCTTGCAACATCATCACTTGTCAGATCCTCTGTTGCCTTGAAGGCCTTGATGTCAACACCATCAAGTCCGTAAGCATACTGTGTATACTCGATATTTCTCTCGAGATATTTGCTTTCCTTGTTTATTTCGTCCGGTGATACTACGAAATTCTGAACCACGAATCCGGCTCCCGTTCCCAGCAGGCCAACCCCTATCATGATGACAGGAACGATAACGCCGACCTTCACCTTCTTCCTGGAAATCGCATATGCGACAGTACCTGCCGATATAACGGCCAGACCCACGAGGATCCTGTATACCCACAGGGTAACATTTACATCTGTGAAGCCGGCGCCGTATACTGCTCCGGTGCTTCCGAAGAGCAGGTCAAACTGCTTAAGCAGGAAGTAAACGCCTATCATCAGGAAGAACAGAACTGCTATCACGATAAGCTGCTTCTCCGCAATATGGACGATCATCTTCAGGTTTCTGTTATCAACCTGCGGCTTCTTAACAGCACCTCTCCTTCCTCCGTTTCCTGCGAATCCGCCGCCTGCGAACTGCTTTGTGAATCTGCCGAACATCTCATTGATTTCGCTGAACGGATTATCATCTACTGCGCGTCCGCGTCCTTCATTTCCGGTGTAGCGATCGTCTTCATATTCGTCATCATCAACATCGTCTTCATACTCAACTTCTTCATCCTCAGCCGCTTCTTCAACCTGCTCGAAAATCCTCGGCGTTCTCATGGTGAGAAGTATTGAATAATACACAAATGTCAGAATTACAAAGGCAATAATCAGCATAATGATGATCTGATTGAGCTCTTCAATAAAATTCAGCTTAAACACATAGAAGGAGATATCTATGTTGTACAGCGGATCTTTGATATCGAAATCCGTACTGTTTGTAAACTGAAGTGTCTGGAACCACAGCCTTGTAATTGCGAAATAGGTTGTTATCGCACCAAATGCACCTGCAAATCCCCAAGTGATAAGGTTAAGCTTCCTGTTGTCGGGTATTTCATCAGACTCGACTTTTTTGTTATAACCCTTCTTGATGAGCTTCAGGTAAACATAAGCCAGAAATGTGATAACTACAAATGTCGGTATTCCTATCTTGAGCTGAGTAAACAGCTTGGTGAGAAATACTGACAGATAGCTCAGATCCTTGAACCACATCAGATCTGTGAGCCAGTTAATGAGCAGTACGAACAGTAACAGCACAATAAGAACAACTATTATTATGCCCTTCGCCCCCATCTTTTTCTTTTTCCTTGTTTCAGTTGCCTCCAAAGCTAATATCCTCCTTTTTTATCTATACTTCGTAATCAATTCCCGGAACCGAATATTCAGTCTCGCTTCCGGTAATCAGATGGATAACCTTGTTAAGCTGATTGTCGATAAATTCTGCGGCTTTGCTGTTAGGAGCCAGGTACTTGATCCCTATTCCCGCCAGTTCGGCTGCGAAAATAATTATCAGAACTATGAGCAGGATCTTGAGAACGATTCTTCCTGCGCCGCTCTTCGTCCCGGCTTCATCTTCTTCCGGTGTTTCGCCGTCGATATCTCCGCCGTCAGTATCCAAAGGTGAAGGCTGTTCTTCACCATAAAAGTCGTTCATCGCCTCCGGTATTGCCGCTTCTTCCTGTGCCCGCCTGAATTCTGCCGCTTCCTTTTCCCCGTAATTATCGAAATCTCCCGGTATGGCTTCCTCTGTGATGTCCTGTGCCGTCATGACCATGGTGTTGTCGAGTCCGGGCTTGACATCCTCCAGCGAGCCTGCCTCCGGTTCAATTGAAGGCTCCTCTTTTTTGGCGAAGCCTTCCCCGATGTTATTTTCTTCAAACTGACCCAGCAGATCTTCAACTGTCAGAAGTTCCTCAGCAGGATCCGGTACCGCATCTTCTGCAGGTTTCACAACAGGTTCTGCAGCGGGCTCCGGCACAGGTATTGCCGCAGGTTCTGGTATGGACTCTGCCTCGGGTTCCTTCAAAGCCTCTTCAAGTGTCTCTATTCCTCCGAAAGCTCTCGTATTCTGAATGCCTGCCAGAACGGATGACTTGTCAACGACTCTCGTCGCCGTCAGGTCTGCACTCTCTGAAAGCATGGTATCTCTTCCCGTTACGGGTTTCTCATCGAGAAGCTCTTCAACCGTCGCCGGTGTATGTTGTGCGGACTTTACAGGTGCCGGTTCCGGTGGTTTTTCGGCCTCAACCGGGTCGAGTCCGAACTCTGCCAGAAATTCTCTTCTCGCTTTTTCCATGGCACTCAGATTGTCCTGAGTTGCCTTATGAGCCTGCGCATTCTTGTCCGCTTCTGCCGGCTTTGCCGGTATCGGTGCCGGTGCCACAGGCTCCGGCATCGGTTCAACCGGTATTGCCGGTTCAGGAGCGGATGCGCCTGTCCTGATGCCTGCAATCGCCGCCCTTATCTTGGCCTGCTCTTCCTCCTTCATCCTTGCCGTCTGCCGGAGTGTTCGGCGAGCCTCTTCAGCCGCCGCCGCAGAACCGGTCTCCATCGCAATGCTCTGCTGCTCCCGGAGCATCCTCTTCCTGAGATTTTCTTCTTCGGTCTTTCTTCTCGCTTCGTCTATTTTTCGCTGTTCTTCTTCAAGTATCGCGCGTCTGGCTTCCTGCTGCTGCTTTATCTTCTCCGCTTCCTGCTGTGCTCTCAATTCGGCTTCAGCCCTGAGCCTTGCCGTTTCCTGTTCAGCCGCAAGCCTTGCCGCCTCAGCCGCTTCGATCCTCGCCTGCCTCTCGGCTGCGATCTTTGCTTCCTCTGCGGCTCTCCTGGCTTCTTCTTCAGCTCTCTTGACTTCTTCGGCTTTTCTCTTCGCCTCTTCGAGAGCCCTTTCTCTGGCTTCTTCTTCGGCTTTTCTCCTTGCCTCCTCTTCGGCCAGGCGTCTTGCTTCTTCCTCGGCTGCAATTCTGGCTTCCTCTGCCGCCTTCATTTCGGCTTCAGCCTTCCGTCGCTCCTCTTCAAGGAGCTTAAGTCTCGCCTCTTCTTCCAGCCTTTCTTCTTCCCGCTTGCGATCCTGTGCTTCTATTCTCTGCAGCACATCCGTTTCTACTGCCTTTGGTTCGTATATCCTGTTTAATCCTTCCCTGTCGAGGAATGCCTCCATCGAAGGATCCTGCGGTCTTGTCTCAAACTTTTCCGCTGCAGTTTTATCGGCCGCCGTCTGCTCGTGTTCAATCGGGTTGCCCCCTCTTATCTTATCGTATTCCCTGTTGAGCAGCTGTTGAAATTCTTCGTTTTTCCTGCTGAAGGTATAGAATTTATCTACCTTTTCCGAGGGGCTAAGTCCTTCGGCTCC
>JAUMVV010000085.1 GCA_030529985.1 Bacillota bacterium | reverse complement strand
ATCGCAACATTAGTATACTGGATGGGAGGTGCAATGTAATGATTAAAGCAATAATATCAGTAATCGCCTTCCTCGTACTGGCTCCATTCATTGGCGGACTTCTGGCCGGACTTGAAAGAAAGCTTTCGGCTAAGATGCAGAGAAGAGTAGGACCTCCGGTACTGCAGCCGTTCTACGATGTCGGTAAGCTCTTCCAGAAGGAAAAGATGGCACCGACAAGGTTCCAGGATTTCTACATCATCGTATTCGTAGTGTTCATCATAGCTTCAGGTGCTATATTCTTCATGGGCGGAGATCTTCTGCTGGTGATATTCACGCTGACGCTGGGTGCAGCATTCCTGATACTTTCAGCATACTCCTCTAATTCACCTTACGCCGAAGTGGGTGCTGAGAGAGAACTGTTGGCAATGATGGCTTATGAACCTATGGTTCTTTTGACAGTTATCGGATTTTATATGTTTACAGGCAGCTTCAAGGTGAGCGATATTCTGGCCGGAGATGCTATGCCGTTCCTGCCGATGATAGGTATGTTCGTGGGCTGGGTATTTATTCTGACTCTCAAATTCAGAAAGTCACCGTTCGACCTTTCGATGTCACACCACGCACATCAGGAGCTGGTTAGAGGTATGACAACCGAATTCGTCGGCAGAACGATGGCATGGGTCGAGATATCTCACTGGTACGAAAATGTATTCCTTCTCGGATTCGTATTCCTGTTCTTTGCAAACGGCACGGGATATGGATGGGTTATTGGAATCGTTGTGGCAATTATGACTTACTTCGTCGAAGTATTTATCGATAATTGCTTCGCGAGAATGAAGTGGCAGTTTGCCTTCAAGTCGGCATGGATCATTGCTATCGTACTCGGAGTAGTAAACCTGTTTGCACTGCAGTTATGTTTCATGAATTAGGGAGGTGAAGGAAATGTCAAAAGCATATGTAACGAAATCTCCTTGGGTCGTGCATTATGACGGATCAAGCTGTAACGGCTGTGATATCGAAGTTCTGGCTTGTCTCATGCCTATGTATGACGTAGAAAGGTTCGGAATTATTAACTGCGGGAACCCGAAACACGCTGATGTGTTCCTGGTAACCGGTTCTGTAAACGAACAGAACAAGGATGTAGTAAAGCAGATATATGACCAGATGCCTGAGCCTAAGGTTGTAGTGGCAGTCGGTATCTGCGCATGTTCAGGCGGTATCTTTAAGGACTGCTATAATGTGCTGGGCGGCGTTGATCAGGTTATTCCTGTCGATGCGTATGTTCCGGGATGTGCGGCAAGACCTGAAGCTATCATAGATGCTGTTGTAAAGGGTCTGGGAATTCTTCAGGCCAAGAGAAATGCAATGGTTGAGGCTATCGAGGCTCCTGCAGCACCGGTCGTAAAATCAGCATCGGTTCAGAATGTTCCACCTATCTTCACAATGGCTGAGGTCAAGGTGAACACAATGGATCATCTTAAGAAATAAGGAGGAAGAAAAATGGAAAGACATACTGCTGTGCAGAATTTTGAAGCCGTTAATCTTTCAGACCTGATTTCTAAAGTTGGCGATTTGAAAGCAGACGGATACAGACTTGTTCAGATTTGCGGTGTTAACCTTGACGATGATACATATGAAATCCTGTATTCATTTGATAAGGATCACATTATGCGGAATCTGAGACTGGACATAGCAATCGATGAAGAAGTGGAGAGTATTACAGGCATATTCTGGCCTGCATTCATCTACGAAAACGAAATTCATGATCTGTTCGGTGTAAAGTTCAATCACAGTGCATTAGATTATGAGGGTACCTTCTTCAAGGTTTCTGAAGAGACCCCTTGGAAAGTAAAAAAGTAAAGGAGGCAATGTAATGGGTAAAAGAACTGTAATACCTTTTGGACCACAGCATCCAGTGCTTCCTGAACCAATTCATCTTGACCTGGTTCTTGAGGATGAAACAGTAGTTGATGTTATCCCATCTATCGGTTACATCCACAGAGGTCTGGAAAAACTGTGTGAGACAAAAGATTATAACAAGATGGTTTATGTAATAGAGCGTATCTGCGGTATCTGCAGCTTCGGACACGGCTGGGGCGCTTCAGCAGCGATCGAAGGTGCCATGGGCGTGGAAATTCCCGACAGAGCAGAATACCTGAGAACGATATTGCACGAACTTTCAAGAGTACATTCACATCTTCTCTGGCTGGGACTCATGGCAGACGCATTCGGATTCGAATCTCTGTTCAACCACTGCTGGAGAATAAGAGAGACCGTACTGGACCTGTTCGAAAAGAACACAGGCGGCAGAGTAATATTCTCGATCTGCAAACCGGGTGGAATGAGAAAGGATATCAGCAATGAAAACCTGAAAGAAATGGCTGATATTCTGAACGGTCTCAAAGCTGAAATCAAGGAAATAACAGATGTATTTATCAATGATGCATCGGTTGTAAACAGAATGACCGGTGTTGGTGTTCTGACAAAGGAAGAAGCGATGGAACTGTGTGCGGTAGGCCCTACCGTAAGAGGTTCAGGAGTTGCCCAGGATCTGAGATTAGCAGAAGGTCATGGAGCATACCACGAGCTGGGCTTTGAACCTATTGTAGAAGAAGCAGGTGACTGCATGGCGAGAACTGTAGTCAGAATCAGAGAGGTATTCCAGTCGATCGAGCTGATCGACAAGGCTGTTGCTCAGATTCCTGACGGACCTGTTGACTGCAAGGTTCCAAAGACAGTTGATGGGGAATTTGCTGTCAGACTGGAGCAGCCGCGAGGCGAGGCATTCTACTATGCTAAGGGAGCAGGCTCCAAGTTCCTGAAGAGGATGAGAGTCAGAACACCGACCAACATAAATATTCCTGCATTAGTAAAGATGCTGGGCGGATCGGATCTGGCAGATGTGCCTGTTCTGGTTCTGACAATCGACCCATGTATCAGTTGTACAGAAAGGTAGGTGAGAGCGGTGAGTAAACTTGTGATTTTGATCGTAATAGTGGTTGCTGCTCTGTTGTGCATGATCATTCCTGCCAGACTTGGATTCTTCAAGTTTGGTAAGACTATCCTCGGCAGCGTGTTCAGGAAACCGGCCACTCTCATGTATCCTGTAGTACCGAGAGAATGGCAGGAGAGAACCAGAGGCGCAGTAGCTATAGACGGACCTAACTGTATCGGCTGCGGAATATGTGCCAATGTATGCCCTACAGATGCTATTGAGGTAGATAAGGCTGAAGGCAAATGGACAATTCAGAGAATGCAGTGCGTACAGTGCAGTGCATGTGTAGATAACTGCCCTAAGAAGTGCCTGACCATGGAAAATCAGTATACCGAACCTGATGTGATAAAGGTTGTGGATACATTTGAAATTCCTGCAAAGGCAGCCGCCGGCGGTGCAGCTTCCGGCGGGACGGATGGAGATCTGACCTGTGCGGATACCTGCGTATTCTGCGGACTTTGCGTTAAGGCATGCCCTGCTGATGCGATAAAGGTCGACAGAAAAGCAAAAACATGGGAAGTGGATACGGATGCCTGTGTCAAGTGCGGTGCCTGCATCGACAAGTGCCCTAAGAAGAGTCTGTCATTCGGCAGTGCAGCAGCAGCGGCTCCGGCTGAAGACGGTTCTCTTACATGCGACATGGAAGCTTGCGTATTCTGCGGACTTTGCGCTAAGAACTGTCCTGCGGATGCACTTGAGGTTGACAGAAAGGCGAAGAGCTGGAAGGTTGACGAGGATGCATGCGTTAAATGCGGCGTATGTATTGACAAGTGCCCTAAGAAGTGCCTCGGATTTGGCGGTGAAACACCTGCAGCTCCGGCAAAGAAGAGCGTTGCTGCAGTAGACGAAGAAAAGTGCGTATACTGTGCAGCATGCGAAAACGAATGTGAAGCAGAAGCCATCAAAGTGGATGGAACTGAATGGAAGCTGGACGAAGAAAAGTGCATGGGTTGTGAAGCCTGCATAGATGTCTGCCCGGCAGATGCGATTTCCATGAAGGAAGCATAAAAACTCCAAATAATAAAATTAAGCGAGCCCGGCAGCCCGGGCTCGCTTTTTTTTCCGGAAACCCTGATTTTCCTGTTTATTTTACGCAGGATTTTTACGCAGATTTTCTCCGGAAATTTCGCGGAAGTCCGCATTTTTGCCCTTGACGATAGGGTGGCAGAAGTCCCATTTTCGTAAGTGTAAAATAATCATTGGCAAATAACAAAAAATAACAGAAGGGCGT
>JAUMVV010000084.1 GCA_030529985.1 Bacillota bacterium | reverse complement strand
AGTAACAAGAGCACTCGTATCGCCTACTGTTTACTTTTTATCATGCCTCCTTTATTATAAAATTATAATGACAGGATCAAAGAGAGCTTATATCGCCGGCAGCATGCGAAAAGATGCATTCTGCGTCAATAAGGGACACGCCATACCAACAGGGTATACCACACCGCACGACAGGTTCAGCTAATGAAGTTCCGATCCTCACATCACAATTATAACTCAATATCGGCAGGAAGATGAAGGTGAGTGCAGAAAATTTATGCACAAAGAATCCTGTTGGGGTATAATTAGATGGGAAATGTCGATGATAACGTTGGGCAAAGTGCAGCCAAATACGGCGGGCACTCCGGCACAACAGAGACAATTCCGGGGAAAAATATACAGCGGCAACAATTACACCTATAGCAAATTAAAATAGTGCAATGATTTAAGTGTTTTCAGAGAGGGGTAAGAAAAATGAGAAAGAAGTATGATGTAAGAGGGATGGGCTGTGCAGCGTGCTCAGCCAAAGTCGAAAAGTGTGTAGCTGCACTTCAGGGGGTTCAGATGGTGGAGGTGAATCTGCTGGCAAATTCCATGCTCGTAAGCTATGACGAAAAAATCTGCACAAGCCGGGAGATAATGGACGCTGTCCATGAAGCGGGTTACGAGGCTTCAGAAGAGGAAGGGGAGTCTCATCGGCAGGGAGCGGGAGAAATCGTCGAAGAAAACAGGGAGACGCTGAAGAAGCGCCTTATGATAAGCGTTGCTTTTGCAGTTCCTTTGTTCTATGTCGCTATGGGACACATGTTCGGATGGCCACTCCCCCGTATTTTGCATGAGAAAATGTGGCAATATCTGTTGCAGGCAGCACTTACCGTGCCGGTAGTCATTGCTAATTTCAGCTATTTCAGTACAGGGTACCGAATGCTGTGGAAGAGGAGTCCCAATATGGATTCTCTCGTGGCAGTCGGGTGTACGGCGGCGGCAGTGATGCTGTATTTCGAATCTGCCGGGATGATACTCACTCTCGTGACGGTAGGGAAATATCTTGAAGCTGTTGCAAAAGGCAGAACTACGGATGCCATCGCGAAACTGGTGATGATGGTTCCTGAGGAAGCCACCGTTCTTGATGCCGCCGGAGAAGAACAGGTTGTAGCTGTCAGGGATATTAAGGTCGGCGATTTGCTTGTAGTAAATGCCGGAGACAGAATTCCGGTGGACGGTATAGTTTTAGAAGGCAGCGCCAAGGCAGATGAGAGTGCTATCACGGGCGAAAGCAGACCCATAGAGAAAAAGGCCGGAGATGAGCTTTGCTCCGCAACGATAAACATGGAAGGACGAGTGGTGTTCAAAGCCACCAGAGTTGGAGAGGACACGACCCTTTCGCAGATAATAAAGCTGGTTGATGAAGCGGGGGCGTCTAAGGCTCCTATCGCCAGAATGGCGGATAAAATAGCGGGAGTTTTTGTTCCTGTGGTCATGGCCATAGCGCTTTTGTCGGCGATAATCTGGATCGTGGCCGGGGCTTCTGCGGTCAAAGCGGTGATGGTGGGAGTGTCTGTACTCGTTATCTCCTGCCCATGCGCCCTCGGGCTGGCTACGCCTGTAGCTATAATGGTGGGAACAGGCAAGGGTGCCGAATACGGAATATTGATCAAATCTGCGCAGGCTATGGAGAGAGCATGCGAAATAAATACGGTTGTGCTTGATAAAACGGGAACCATAACCGAGGGGAACCCCGAACTGGAAGAGGACAGACCCAAAGCGACAAGCAGAGAGGCTGTGACAGAGCTGAAGACGATGGGGTTTGATGTCATAATGCTGACGGGAGACAAGGAGGATCGGGCCGAGGAAATAAGAAGAGAGGTCGGAATTGACCGAGCCGTCTCCCGGGTCAAGCCGGGGGAAAAGAATAAAATAATCGAAGAACTCCGGAAGGAAGAAGGACGAATCGTGGCAATGGTAGGGGACGGCATCAATGATGCCCCGGCAATCACCCGGGCAGATGTGGGCATAGCCATAGGTTCAGGCACTGATATCGCAATGGACTCGGCAGATATAGTTCTCGTAAAAAGCGACCTTAAGGATGTGCCGAGAATAGTGAGACTGAGCCGGTGCGTGATGAAAACCATAAAGCAAAATCTTTTCTGGGCGCTTTGCTACAATGTAGTTTGCATTCCTGTGGCGGCGGGGGTCTTTTACCCACTGACAGGATGGCTGCTTAATCCGATGCTGGGAGCGGCCTGTATGAGCCTGAGTTCTGTCTGCGTTGTGGGAAACGCCCTGCGACTGAAAAGAGTAAAGCTATAAATCTCTATACAGTCATTCAGTCATAGCCGGCGGCACCCACAGCAGGCACACGGCGGCGGGGTGCAATAATCACGAAACAGCAAAGCACAACAATCACGAGGCGGTATAAATGAGTCGGACATTGCAGGAAAAAATTAAAAGATACAATAAGCAGACAAGGACATATATCCTTATCCTCCTGTTTTCATTATGCGTAACTGCAGTTATAGCCATTGTGATAGGCAATGAAACCGACGAATATCTAACCGATGAAATCAATCAGAAGATAATCAACAATGCCGAAAACAATGCCAATAAAATAGAGAAGAAGCTCAATCATATGACGGGGCTGGTCGACGCCATTGTGGCGAATGTGGTTTCGGACTACGACCCGCATGAGATGGCAGGAAGTGCGAAGGACGAAAAGGTCAGGGAATTCGTAGACCGCGAGGGCATTTTGCTGGAAAACTGCCTGAAAAAAACCGTGTACGCCCATAGCTTGTATATCGTAATGAATCCGGATCTTACAGAATATCCCGTAGAAACCTGGTTCAAAAGAGATGAAAAGGGAAACATACAGGAGCTGTTCGTCGATCCCGGAAAGAAGAAGACTGACTTTGCAAATGAGGAAAGCGAAAGTATGCAGTACTACTTCAAGGCGAGGGACAAGAAGGATGTCGGCGTATGGACGGGGATATACTATGATGATGATATTAATGAGAATGTAATGTCATATTCCAGAGCCATATACATTAACGGGCAGTTCGTGGGCGTGGCCGGGGCAGACATACTTGCAACAGAAACGGACTATCTGATCCGCCACATCAAGCTCTACAAAAACGGAACCGCGGCAATGTTCGACGCAGAATATGCATATGCCATCAGCCCGGAAATGGACGAGGAGTCATCAGAAGCACTTAGCGAGGCGATGAAGCAAAAAGCAAAGAACGGCTCGGGCCTATTCACCTACACAGCGCAGGGAAGGAGCTATGTAGTAGGATATGCCCGCATGGATAATGGCGGAGCCGTGGCAATAGTACAGCCTGAAGCGGAGGCATACGCACCGGCATCAAATGCCATGGCAATCGTGCTGAGTATTGCTTCAATGGTAGGCATGCTCATTTTCATATTCATGTACATATACATGCAGCACTTTATTAAAAGAGAAGAGTTTCTCGAACGGGAGAACCGGCAGAAGGATATCCTGCTGGCCTATGAATCCAGAAGGGCGAGAGTCGGAGAGATGGTAGGTAATGTTGCGCACCAGTGGAAGCAGCCGCTGCACACCATCAATCTGATACTTGCCAATCTGATTGACAGCTACAGATATGATGAATTTGATGAAGAGACATTGCAAAACAGCGTCAGGAAGGTTAAGGACATAACGGCAAAAATGTCAGAGACAATAAGCGACTTCTCTTCATTTATGAAACCGGTCGGCGGTACGACGCTTGATTTCAATCTGGTTGAATGCATAGACGCGGCTTTAGCTCTCATGGAAGAGGATCTTGCGAAAAACAGAGTGGAAGTGATAATGAAGGACAGAGAAGAAGTTTTCGTACACGGGCTTCCCAACGAAATGCGGCATGCCCTGTTCAATGTGCTTGACAATGCCAGGGATTCCGTGGTGGAAAGCAGGAAATCAAATCGTAGTATCAGAATAAATATAGAATGCAAGGAAGGGGATGTATATCTGAGGGTGGCGGATAACGGTGCGGGAGTCCCGGAGTACTTGAAAGATAAGGTGTTTGAACCTTATTTCACAACCAAAACCGGGGAAGGAACAGGTCTGGGTCTTTACATTGCGAAGAATGTAATCGAAACGAGAATGGGAGGTAAGATATCCCTGGAAGATGCTGCAGACGGTGCCTGTTGTCTGATAATTCTGAAAGAGCAAACTAATATAATACATAAATCAAGATAATCTGAAACTCGGAAAAATATAGCGGTTATTTCACAGAAAACTCG
>JAUMVV010000083.1 GCA_030529985.1 Bacillota bacterium | reverse complement strand
ACTCTCGAGGGTGAGGGCGTCTACGCTGTTCTGTCCTTCGTCGAAGCCGAGTAATGAATCGCGGGCGTAAAAGCCACAAGTCCAATAGGCTCATTCCGGTCATCGCTCTTTTAGCGGTGATCGGGATGGGCCTGCTTGGCGTTCATTTCTGGGAACAGAGGGAGAGCCAGCGAGAGGCGGAGCAGTATGCTCTCTCCGAGGAGGAACCCTTTGTCAATCAGAAAGTCACCCTGACGTATCAGGGAAGTGAGTATGTACTTCGCAACGATCTGGATACCTATCTTCTGATCGGCCTGGATAAGTTTACGGATACGCTGAGCGATCCGGAGCTCTTTACCAATAATCAGCAGGCGGATTTCCTGTTTCTGATGATTGTGGACAAAACGAACAAGAGCTATTCCGCCCTTCATCTCAACCGCGACGCTATGACGGAGATTCAGCGTCTCGGGATGAGTGGGAAGAAGGTCGGTAGCTTTACGGGACAGCTGGCTCTGTCCCATACCTTCGGCAGCGGTGGAAAAGACAGCTGCCGCAATACCGCACAGGCAGTGTCCCACTATCTGCTGGACGTGCCTGTGGAGCACTACTTCTCCGTGACGATGGACGCCATCCCGGTCCTCAACGATCTGGTCGGCGGCGTCACGGTGTATATTGACGACGACTTTTCGGCTGTTGATCCGGCACTGGAGCAGGGGAAGACCATCCGTCTGCAGGGTCAACAGGCTTTAACTTTTATACGAGAGAGGCAACGAGTGGATGACGGCACGAACCTCAGCCGCATGAACCGCCAGCGGACCTACATTAACGCGCTCTATGAACAAATGGGAGCGCAGCTGAACGCGGACAGCGGATTCAGCGCACGGCTGGCCTCCCGCCTTTCCGACTACAGCGTCTCGGATCTGACGACGACGGAACTCTCCAATCTGGCCGATCGCCTGAAGGACTACACGTTCACGGGAATTGATACGATCCGCGGAGAAGCGGTCAAGGGTGAGAAATACATGGAGTTTTACACGGACAGCGAAGACCTGCAGTCTGTGCTGGTCCGCCTCTTTTGTAGGCCGGGTAATGCTTTAAGTTGATGTAATTGAATATCATTTGCTTTTATAAAGCTTTGGCAAAATGGGCATCTAGAAAGAATTGTTAGGAGATTGATTCGAGCCGGGTAACGCAAAGTGTTTGCCTGCTGAAGTTAATATAAAAGAAAGCTTTTTTACTGATCTACAGGAGCAGTACTCCTCATAGAAGGTTTAACCATCTTCTATTGGAAGCACATAAGGAAGCTACTGTAAGCACGGCACTTAATCTGAGACCTTTTGCCGTTATATACGAGGAGAACTAAATCATTTGATTGCCTGCTGTGTTGAGCAAAAGGAAAGTGCGAGGGAAAAAAGATATGTATAAGAGAAATGCACAGGGTTGGTCAAAACATTTTGATTTTGTGATTGTTGATGAGGTAAGCCTGCAAATTGCATTCATATTTGCAGTTGCGATTCGGCATCAAACTTTCGCATATTCTACTCCTCTATATCGTAGCCTTGGCTTTGTGCTCTTCTTGGCAGATGCCGTTTCATTAGTTCTGCGTAATTCCATGCATGGAGTTATTTCACGCGGATACTTCATTGAAGCGAGAGAAACATTCAAAAACTGTTTTTATGTTTTCGCGATTGCCATGATTTTCTTGTTCGGAACGCAAACAGGTGCAAGCTATTCTCGCATTATTCTGTTTCTTGTTTTCGGTTTTCATTTTGTAATCAGCTATCTGCTGAGAATAATCTGGAAACTGGCTATCAAGAAATATGGCTCAGCGAAAGTCAGCAAGAAGAGTATGTTGGTTGTTGCAGAACCGGATAAAGCAGAGAAAATCTTGAATCGACTCAGTTCCGATGAATTGGCCGACTATAGAATAACGGGGGTTGTACTCACAGATAAGGATGACAGAAAAACGATAGGGGAGTACCCGATTGTTGTTGGTCTTGATGGAGCAGCGGATTATCTTGTTCGAGAATGGGTGGATTCTGTTTATATTGACGCGTCGCTTTCGAATCAGCAGGTAATCAAGTTGATGGACGCTTGCGCGCAGATGGCGGTCCCTACCCATTATCATATCCCCAACCTGAGCAGAGACGGTGTCAAACGGTTTGCAGAAAAGGTCGGTGGGACAATGGTTCTAACAACTGCGATCAATTATGCAACTCCGATCCAGACAATTATGAAGCGATGTTTTGACATTTTTGCAGGCTTGATCGGGAGTTTGATAGCCGTGCTGATTATTATTGTTGTGGGACCTATCATAAAGAAAGAATCTCCCGGCCCAATTTTGTTTGCGCAGGAACGTATCGGACAAAACGGCAAGCGATTTAAGATGCTGAAGATTCGCTCTATGTATATGGATGCGGAAGACCGTAAAAAGGATCTAATGGCCCAGAACCGAGTTAAAGACGGTATGATGTTTAAGCTGGATTTCGATCCACGTATTATTGGCAACGAGTTTCTTCCGGATGGCACAAAAAAAACGGGCATCGGGGAGTTCATCCGAAAAACGTCACTGGACGAGTTCCCACAGTTCTTTTTGGTGCTTTTAGGAACAATGTCAACAGTGGGCACGAGACCTCCGACTGTTGACGAGTGGGAAAAATATGAATACCATCATCGGGCTCGCCTGGCTACAAAACCAGGCGTGACTGGTATGTGGCAAGTCAGTGGGAGAAGTGAGATTACAGACTTTGAGGAAGTCGTGCGGTTGGACACTGAGTACATAACGAATTGGAGCCTCGGATTAGACTTGAAGATTTTGTGCAAAACGGTAGGGGTTTTGTTTTCTCGCAAAGGAGCTATGTAATCATGGAAAACTGAGCTCGGCTTGGCCAGTGTATGATTTGATGAACAGTTTTTCACTGAAAAAGAACATATTATATAGTATTATATAGAAAGAGCAGGAATTTGATTTCGAGTTATGTAATTACATTTGGGGAGGTCCAACAATGCCTTATATACCACCTCAACAGAATATGGTTTTAGAAGCTAAAACATTGGATGCGCAGCATATATTCATTATTGGCGCTAAGTCTATTGGGCAGTACGGAGGCTATGAGACTTTCGTTGATAAACTAACTGAACAGCATCAGAACGATTCAACCATTAAATACCACATCGCCTGCAAAGCTAATGGTGATGGGTTTATGGATGAGAATAAGCTGGATGGCGTGGAGATCACTAAGAAAAACCGTGATGGCTCGGTATTGGAGTTTACTTATCATAATGCTCATGTTTTCAAGATCCCTTGCCCGAACATCGGACCAGCTGTAGCTATCTATTATGATCGAGCTGCGGTAAAGTACGGAATAAAATATTGTAAAGATAACAATATCAAGCGGCCTATCTTTTACATCTTAACCTGTCGTATAGGACCGTTTATTGAAGGGCTTGTGAAACAGATTAAAGCCATCGGCGGCATATATATGCTCAACCCCGACGGACATGAATGGATGCGGGCCAAGTGGTCTGCTCCAGTGAGACGTTATTGGAAATGGTCTGAGAAGAAGATGGTTGATGCTGCGGATATAGTTGTCTGCGACTCTGTAAATATAGAGAATTATATAAAGGAAAAATACAAACACCCGCACACCGTATTTATTGCCTACGGTTCGGATACGAAGCGCTCTGTGCTTTCCGATGATGATCCAAAGTTTACGGGCTGGTTACAAGAAAAGAGCCTGAAAACAGATCAATACTATTTGGTTGTCGGTCGTTTTGTTCCCGAGAACAATTACGAAACAATGATCCGTGAATATATGAAATCTCATTCTAAGCGAGATTTTGCAATCATCACAAATGCGAACGAGAAGCTAAAAGCACAATTGGAGAAGATATTGCACTTTAATTCTGATCCCCGAATTAAATTCGTCGGAACTGTGTATGACAAGGAGCTACTGAAGAAAATCCGAGAGAATGCCTATGGGTATTTCCATGGCCACGAGGTGGGCGGTACCAACCCAAGTCTTTTGGAAGCAATGGGGTCTACAGCGTTGAACCTGCTGTTGGATGTAGGTTTTAACAAAGAAGTTGGAATTGACGCCGCATTGTATTGGAGCAAAAAGGACGGTGACCTCGCTGCCTTGATTGATACGATAGACACCATGGACGAGGTGGAGCGAAAAAGGCTAGGGACTGCAGCCAAGAATAGAATCAAGGCAGCCTACAGCTGGCAGGTCATTGGAGACAAGTATAAGAGGATTTGGAATGAGTCAATTTAAACAGATATTCAAGAAGGTTGGCGGATTTGAAATACTTCGGCAGTATTTAAAAAGCCATATCTTGGTGTTTGCATTAATA
>JAUMVV010000018.1 GCA_030529985.1 Bacillota bacterium | reverse complement strand
CCTGTGACCCCCTGCTTGTAAGGCAGGTGCTCTCCCAGCTGAGCTAAACTCCCATTGTCGGATTTGCCCGACGCACTTATAAAATATACAGTAACGAACCCTCTATGTCAAGAGTTTTTTTGTACTTTATTCTGAAGCCTTTCGGAGTTTTTTGTGGTTTCCTTATACCTTCTCCACAGTCCTTTCACACGAAACGATTTCAGCGCTTCCAGCGGTTAAATTTGCCGCAATCCCGCGCAGCTTTTCTTTGTGTTCGACCGGAGTCACCAGCCTCATGCTCACCTTCTCTCCATACTCGATATCCGCAATAACAAAGCCTTCGCCACTATCGCCGATACAGCCGGCGGCCATCTGCCGGAACCTCTCCAGATAGGTGTACTCGATAAGGATTTTCATGCTGCACACCTCCTGAACGCTGCATATCCCGGCCGCTTCAATCGCCAGTTTGGCGCTGGATGTGTAGGCACGGACCAGTCCCCCCGTCCCCAGCTTGATGCCACCGAAATATCTTGTCACAACAATCACGATATTGGTAAGCTCCTCTCCCACAATCATCCGGACTATAGGTGCTCCTGATGTTCCCTGCGGTTCACCGTCATCGCTCGCCCACTGTATCTGCATCTTGTCCCCCAGAACCATTGCCGGCACATTGTGAGTGGCCTCCTTGTACTTCGCCTTTATCTCCGCAATAAAAGCCTCCGCCTCATCTCTGCTTTCCACAGGTGCGGCATGTGCAATAAACCTTGATTTTTCTATTATATGCGTTTCCGACGCTTCTTCTCTTATCGTCTTGTACAGTTCCATTTACAGCTTCCGTATCTCCTGAATTTATGCGTACCGAAACCGCCGGAAACGGTTCTCCCCGTTTCCGGCGATAAAAAAAGCATATGAGGTAATCACATGCTCATCTTTGCCAGTTCAGACTTCAGATTCGGATTAAGTATTTTGATCCTCGTTCCCTTCATACCCAGAGATCTTGCTTCAATCACACCTGCACTCTCAAGCTTTCTCAGGGCATTTACGATAACCGATCTCGTTATTCCTGATCTGTCGGCGATTTTGCTCGCAACCAGAAGTCCTTCTTCTCCCTCAAGCTCCGCAAATATATGCTGAACAGCTTCAATCTCGGAATAGGACAATGTACCTATCGCCATCTGAACCATAGCGATATCTCTCGCCTCTTCTTCCTCCTCCACGGTTTTTCTCCTCTGGATTTCCAGCCCGACGATCGTTGCTCCGTACTCTCCCAGAACCAGATCTTCGCTGGAAAATTCAGGCTCATATCTGGTAAGAATCAGGTTTCCCCACCTGTTTCCGCCGCCCACGATCGGGATAACCGTATGCAGCTTATCGGATGTATCATAGTCGTACTTGAATATCTTCAGAGCCTCCTCACCGGACATGTTGGCTGTTGTCTCCTTGACATTCATCAGCCCCTCATTGTATTCGCCCGGGAATATCTCAATGCCGGTTTCCGCATCCTTTATCGTGGAGCTGTCCTGCTTTATCTTCAATGCAACTCCGATAACCTTGCCTCTTGCATTTGTCACATACACATTTGCGTCCATCAGGTCGCTGAGGATCTCGCTCATCTCGTTAAATGACATAGCACCTGTAGGACTTTCCTGCAACATCCAGTTCAGCTTTCTCACCTTGTTTAATATATCGCTCATTTCGCTACCTCTCAAATGTTACTATTATTCGAACAACTTGATTATAGCTCGCATATATGCCTTTAACAACTGATTTTTTTGATTTTTCAAAAGATTTTATATTGTATGTACAATTATGCAAAAGCAACGGAATCGTGCCGGGAGAAGCTATCTGTTCCGACACGATTCCTGCCGCCCGTATTACAGGATATACCTGTCCAGATCATCCGGATGTATTTTTTCTTCGAATTTTTTCTTCACATATTCTCTGTCGATAACGATTTTCTCCTCTTCCATTTCAGAAATATTAAAGGAGATGTCTTCGAGAAGCTTTTCCAGGATAGTATGGAGTCTTCTCGCTCCGATATTTTCCGTCTGTTCGTTCATGAGGAAGGCCATTTCTGCGATCTCATCGATGGCTTCATCTGTGAAATCGATTTCGATCCCCTCTGTTTCAAGCAGCGCCTTGTGCTGCTTGATCAGAGCATTTTCCGGAATTGTGAGTATCTTTACGAATGTATCTTTATCCAGATTTTCAAGCTCTACTCTTATCGGGAAACGCCCCTGCAGTTCGGGAATTAGATCCGTAGGCTTGGCTATATGGAAAGCTCCCGCACCGATGAACAGAATATGATCCGTCTTCAGCGGTCCGTGCTTGGTGTTGACAACGCTTCCTTCGACAATCGGCAGGATATCTCTCTGCACACCCTCTCTGGAAACATCAGCACCGCTTCTGTAGCCCTGTCCCGACGCGATCTTATCGATCTCATCGATGAAGATTATCCCGTTCTGTTCGGCATTGCGCATGGCTTCTTCTTCAACCTGATCCATGTCGATGAGGTTCTGAGCCTCATCCTCCCTGAGAAGCTTTCTGGCCTCTTTGACCTTGACCTTTTTGGTCTTTTTCTTCTTGGGAGCCATATCACCGAAGATATTCCCCAGCTGGATCATACCGCCGTCCTGAACATCCAGATTGTTCTGTTTAGGCGCTTCGGTAACCTGTATCTCAATGTACTGTTCCTCGAGTAGCCCGTCCCTGAGCTGCTGCCTTACCTGTTCTCTTGCAAGTCCTGTATCTTCGCTGTCATCTTCCGCTTCAGCCTGTTTTGCCTGCTGCTGCTCATACTGTTCCTTCTGGCTGGTGTAGCCTGTATTGCCCAGGATGAAATCAAAAGGTCCCCTGTTCTGACTTGCAGCAACCTTGCCTTTTTTGCCCGGTATGATCGCTTCGATGATCCTCTCCTCAACTATCTCATCCGCAATTGAATATTTCTCCTCAAGCATCTGCTGCTTCGTAATTCTGATAGAAGCCTCCGCCAGATCTCTTATCATGGAGTCAACATCTCTTCCCACATATCCGACTTCCGTGAATTTAGTGGCCTCCACCTTAACAAAAGGCGCGTCCATAAGCCTGGCAAGCCTTCTTGCGATTTCCGTTTTACCGCAGCCCGTAGGACCCATCATGAGGATATTCTTAGGTGTGATTTCTTCTCTCATTTCATCTGAAAGAAGGCTCCTCCTGTATCTGTTCCTCAGTGCGATAGCAACGGATTTCTTCGCTTCATCCTGACCGATAATGTATTTGTCAAGTTCGCCAACGATTTCCTTTGGCGTCATCTGATATAGTTTATTTGCCATGTCCGCGTCCCCCTTTACAGCTTTTCAACAGAAATGAAATCGTTTGTGTATACGCAGATCGATGCGGCGATCTCGAGGGATTTTCTCACAATCTCTTCTGCGCTGAGATCAGTATAGTTGTAGAGGGCATTCGCCGCCGAATATGCATAGTTGCCGCCCGAACCTATTGCCACAAAGGGCTGATCGGGAACGATAACTTCACCCGTTCCGGATATTACCAGCAGATCCTCCTTGTCGGCAACTATCATGAGTGCCTCCAGATTTCTTGCAGCCTTGTCCGTTCTCCACAGGTTCGCCAGTGCGACAGCTGCCTTCTTCAGATTCCCGCCATGTTCATCCAGCTTGCTCTCAAACTTTTCAGTAAGAGAAAACGCATCCGCTACAGAACCGGCAAAGCCGGACAGAACTGTATTTTTATAGATTTTTTTCACCTTTTTAGCGCCGTTTTTCATGATAGCAGTTTCGCCCATGGTCACCTGGCCGTCACCGCCGATGCAGACATCGTCGCCCTTTTTTACTGCACAAATTGTTGTTGCATGAAACTGTGCCATATAATTCCTCCTTGGTCTGTTTCGTTTATCCGGTCGTCAAGCTAATTATATACTCTCCGCCTTGTAATTGCATTCTTTATTTGAACATGAAAGTCCCGGGGTTTTTCCCTTGCTCTCGACCAGCATGCTGCCGCACTTGGGGCACATCTTTCCGGACGGCTTGTCCCAGTATGCCCGGTCGCACTTCGGATAATTGGAACACCCGTAGAACAGTCGGCCTTTGCGCCCCTTCCTGGCCACGATATCTCCCCCGCACTTGGGACACTTGACTCCTATGGTCTCAATGATAGGTTTAGTGTACTTACATTCAGGATAACCCATACACGCAATAAATGAGCCGTACCTTCCGTGCTTGACCGCAAGCTCCTTCCCGCATTCCGGACATTTCTCCCCTGTGAGCTCCGGTTCCGATTCCGGAGCCGGAATGGCTTCTCCGGCTCTCTCCAGTTCTTCCTTGAGAATTCCGTAATAGTCCTCAATGATGCCCTTCCACGGAATGCCCTTGGTTTCAATATCATCGAGCCCCTCTTCCATCTTTGCCGTGAATCCGACATCAACAATTTCTCCGAAAAATTCCGACATTATATCCGTTACGGTGAAACCCAGCTCTGTCGGAACCAGATTCTTCTTTTCCTTCTTTATGTACCTTCTGTCTATAAGCGTTGCCACGATTGGAGCATAGGTACTCGGTCTGCCTATTTCCTTCTCCTCAAGATCCTTCACGAGACTCGCTTCTGTAAATCTGGCAGGCGGCTGGGTGAAGTTCTGTTCGCTTCTGATATCCGCAGGCTCAAGCTCCTCTCCCCTCGACAGCTCCGGAAGCCACTTATCATCCTCTCCCTTTTTTGAAGGAGGATTCACCTTCAGAAAGCCCGGGAAGATAAGCTTGGAACCGCTTGCCCGAAATCCGTAATTTCCGTTCTCGATCAACGCGCTTACCGCCTTGAGCTGTGCCGGAGACATCTGGCTTGCTATGAATCTGATCCATATGAGCCTGTAAAGATTGTACTGATCCCCGGACACCTGATCTTTTATCTCTTCAGGTGTAAGCTCAACGCGTGAAGGACGAATCGCCTCGTGAGCGTCCTGAACATCCTTTTTCCTGTTCGCAAAGACTGTACCGCCATAGTATTCATCACCGTGGTTCTCGATGACGAAATTCTTTGCCGCCAGTCTGGCTTCATCTGAAATCCTCACCGAATCTGTTCTGATATAGGAAACCAGACCGCCGGAGCCGTGACCCTTGATATCCAGCCCTTCGTATAGCTGTTGGGCGACCATCATGGTCTTCCTGGTTGAGAAATTCAGCTTGTTTGCAGCATCCTGCTGCAGGCTGCTTGTCGTATATGGCGGAGCCGGCTTTCGCATGCGGTCTTTTTCTTCAACATTGCTTACAACATAGCTCCCCTGCGAAAGAGCCGTCAGAATACCGTTTGCCTCCTGCTCATTCTTTATTTCCAGCTTGCTGCCTTTGTATGCCGCAAGCTTGGCGGTAAACTTCCTGCCCTTTATGAAATCCGCTTCAATGGTCCAGTATTCCTCCGGTTTGAAAGCTCTTATCGTATTTTCCCTGTCGCAGATTATCTTCAGTGCTGCCGACTGAACCCTGCCTGCAGAAAGACCCCTTGAAATCTTCCTCCACAGAAGCGGGCTTATCTGATATCCTACCAGCCTGTCCAGAACTCTTCTTGCCTGTTGAGCATCCACCAGATTCCGGTCTATAGGTCTGGGGTTCTTTACAGCCTCCTTCACCGCCTTCGCCGTTATCTCGTTAAAAACGACTCTGCATGGAGCATCCTTATCGATACCCAGCAAAAATGCTAAATGCCAGGATATTGCTTCTCCTTCTCGATCCGGGTCGGTCGCGAGGTAGATTTTTGATGCGTTCCTGGCTTCTTTTTTAAGTTCTTTTATTAGATCTCCCTTGCCTCTTATGTTGATGTACTGAGGATCAAAGGGTTCCGAATCCTTGAGTTTCTCCCTGTTTTCTTCTGAAATGTTTTCCAGATCTTCAGGCAGAACTATTCCCAGTCTGCTTTTAGGAAGGTCCCGGACATGACCAACCGAAGCGATCACCCTGTAGCGGCTGCCTAAGAATTTCCCTATGGTTTTAGCCTTTGATGGTGACTCAACTATTACGAGTATTTTTTTTGCTGCTGCCATCTGACTCCCTTTCCTGTTTCCCCAAAATGTTGCCGAATACAAAAAACATTTTTACAGTAACCGATTATATTTCCAATGTCAAGCATTTGCAAGAAAAACTTTTCCCATTTCCGTGAAGATGAATCCCTTCATTTCCATAACTGATATTATGGGATTCACATAAGCCGGCTCTTTCCCGGTATGGCAGCACAGCTGGTCAATGCCCAGCTCTCCCCGTTCCTGCAGCAGACAGAAGATCTCGTACTCGGTATCGCTCAGCTTCTGCCGTGCCTGTTCCCGGCTTGCCTTCCTCAGCCCCAGAGGTTCAAGTACATCATCTATACTTATCAGCGGCGTCGCCCCCTCCCTGATAAGCTTATTGCTTCCCAGATTGTACTGGCTGTCAATATTTCCGGGGACTGCCAAAACCTCCCGTCCCTGCTCTGCCGCCAGCTCAGCTGTAATCAGTGCTCCGCTTCGGTTTCTCGCCTGAACCACGACGGTGATATCGCAAAGACCGCTGATAATACGATTGCGCTCAGGAAAACTGTACCTCTCCGCCCGCACCCCCGGATCGTATTCGGACAAAACAAGCCCCTTCCTCTCCAGCTCCTTCTTCAGCCCGTCATTTTCCGGCGGATAACAGATGTCTACTCCGCAGCCCAGCACTGCAGCCGTATTGCCTCCTACCGCGAGAGCACCGTTATGTGCACAGCTGTCTATTCCTGCAGCCATGCCGCTGACTACCGTCACTCCCCTCTCTGCCAGACGGGAGGCTATAGCTTTGCCCGTATTTCTTCCATATACTGTTGTCGTCCTGGAGCCTACTACCGCTGCACAGCAATTCTCCAGCATTTTAAGGTTTCCCATATAGTAAAGCTGCTCCGGCGGTCTTCTTATCTCTGTAAGTCTGGCGGGATATGCCGATTCTCCGCGGTATACGATCTGTATCCTGTCTGTTTCTTTCATTATATATACCTCATTTTTTTCTGTTCAATGCATATCGCTGTCGATCCTGAACATGAGTGCTTCGGCAATATGTCTCTGTCCTATGCACTCCGCGCCCTCCAGATCAGCTATCGTGCGTGCTATTTTCAGGATCTTGTTATATCCTCTCATGCTCAAATTCAAGTTGTCATAGGCAGCGATCATCATACCCCGGCCTTCGGCATCCGGACTGCAGTATTCCTTTAACCCCTTCTCGTCCAGTTCGCCATTGCAGCTGTAACCCAAACCCCGGTATCTGTCCTCCTGAACAGCTCGTGCAGCAACGACCTTTCTCCTCATCGAAGCCGTATCCTCCCGATTGCCTTCCCTCTTCGTATCGGTCAGCTTCTCCCTGTCCACGGGATTCACCTTCACATGCATATCTATCCTGTCTCCGAATGGCCCCATGAGTTTTCTCCTATGACTGTCTATCTGCTTTTGCGTGCAGGTGCAGAGCTTCCGTTCATCCCACAGATTTCCGCACTTGCACGGATTTGCCGCAATTACCACCATTACACGAGAAGGGAAGACAACCTCCTCCAGATCCCTGTTTATTCTTATTATTCCCTCTTCAACAGGTTGTCTCATCGCATCTATTACACGCGCATCAAATTCTCCCAGCTCATCAAGAAAAAGAACCCCTCTGTGTGCCAGAGAAAGTTCCCCCGGCCTCGGCTTCCTGCCTCCCCCTATCAGCCCTGCCTGCGTAATGGTATGGTGAGGACTTCTGAAGGGTCTCCGCCGTACAACAGGCTGCTCCTCCGACAGAAGTCCGGCTACACTGTATATTCCCGTTATTTCCAGTTTCTCTTCATAGGTCAGCTCCGGGAGTATGCCGGGAATGCATCTCGCCATCATGGTCTTGCCGCAGCCGGGCGACCCCATCATCAGCATTCCGTGATTCCCTGCAGCGCCTATCACTATGGCGCGTTTAACACTCTCCTGACCTATCACCTGTGCAAAATCAGTACATGCTGCCGACTCCCGTACAGGGTCTTCTCTTCTTCGGTATTTTTCTATTCTTTTTTCTCCTGATACATGCTTAAACGCATCTCTAATGTGCTCCGAAGGGAGAATATTCACATCCTCCAGAATTGACGCTTCCCCGGCATTTCCGGCCGGCAGAACAATATTCTTTATCCCGGCATTTCTCAAGGCCAAAGCCAGAGGAAGCACTCCCCGAACAGGATTCACACTCCCGTCCAGCGACACTTCCCCGAGAAAAGCCGTATCCTCCGCTTCCCGGATATTTTCTCCCAGCATCATTATTCCCAGAGCGATAGGAAGGTCGAAATGGCTTCCTTCCTTCGGTTTGGCGGCGGGAACCAGATTCACCGTTACCTTCTCGTCGGGAAAACGAAATCCGCAGTTCATTATTGCCGGTTTGATCCTCTGCGTAGCCTCTCTGATCGTCGTATCCGCCAGACCCACAATATTAAATCCCGGCATTCCTCTGTGGACATCTGTTTCCACGGTGACCGGGTATCCTTTCACGCCTGAAAGTGTTGCCGTTTTTACTTTTGTCAGCATCATGCTCCTCTCTGAGCCCCATGTTGTTCAGAGCTTTCCCCTAAAATGCCTGTTCTATCTGCTGTACTACAATTTCAATTACCTGAAAATCATACCGCCTCGGCACATATCCTTTTTTCTTCATATCCTCCAGATAGCAGTGGGCAGCTCTTTGAATATGCCGCATTTTCTCTTTATCTATCGCCTCACAGGGCCGCCCGTAATGAAAATTCTGCCTCGTCTTGACTTCGACAAAACTCATGTCGCCATCCCGTTCCGCAATGATATCTATCTCCCCGTAACTGCATCTGTAATTCTGCTTGAGAATTTTGTAGCCTTTGGCTCTCAGCACATCTGCGGCGGTGTTCTCGCCGATCCGCCCGAATACCCGTCTGTCCATCTGCTCCTCCTCTTTTGAAAACTCCTTTCCTCGCTGTAGCGTTATTGTATATCCATTATATGGTAATGTCAACCATTATTTACATATATTCCCATGTATCAAAAAAGAAAAAAAGATGACAAAATATCGTCATCTTCCCAACCCTCCTGTCACTCATGAAGCAAATCATAAAACAAATTTTTCTACGGCCACCGCCACTCCGTCCTCGTAACAGACCGGAGCTATGAAGTCCGCAATTTCCTTCAGCTCGGGTTTGGCATTCCCTACGGCTACGGCCAGCCCCGCCGCCCGGAGCATCGCTATATCATTAGGGCTGTCGCCTGCCGCCATCATTTCCGAAGGTTCAATTTCAAGAAGCCTGCACATCTGCCTCAATGCTTCCGCCTTTGATGTTGTCTTTCCCCCGATTTCAAGATTGTGGTCAAAGGAGCTGGTGATGGTCACATCGGGGAGCATTTCAAGTTTTTCCTTCATCTCCGGCTTCTCGCTGACATCCTCGAAATTCACATTGATATTTTCTATGCTGCTGCTGTGCTCCAGCATGAAGTGATAGAAGTCGTCCTTCGGATGGCGAGTCTTCAGTATATAGTCTACAGTTCTGAAGCTTTTTCTCGTTTTCTCCACTTGCCTGTAGTACCATCCTTCGATGTAGGCGACACCCTTAACGAAGGTCTCCAGCACATATTTAGTCGGCTCAAGAAGCTTCACTGCCGCTTCAACCGAATGCGGCTGCAGACAGTTCTCATAAAGGGATTTTCCCTCCTGCAAATCTGCTATTCTGGCTCCGTTTGAAGTAAGAACATATCTTACGGGTTCGAAATCCATAATCTCCTGAGGCAGTGCGCACAATGGGCGACCCGTTGCAATAACAATACTGACGCCCTTGTCTGCCGCCGTTTCCAAAGCTCTGCGGTTTCTTTCGCTGAGTTTTCCTTCCCTGTTCAATGTTGTCCCGTCAAGGTCTAATGCAATCAGTTTTATCATATCATCATTTCACTATATCTATAAATTCTCTGTTGTGCTTTCTTACAAATTTCATGGTGGCCGGATCACCGTGCCCGGGATAGATCGTAACATCGTTTCCCCATGTGTTGCATACATTCAGAATGCTTTGACACATTTCTTCTTCGGAGCTGTCCTCCAGATCCGTTCTGCCCAGATCAACATTGAACAGAGTATCCCCGGTGAAGCAGACCCTCTGCTCAGGACAGTACAGGCATATTCCCCCTTTGGTGTGACCGGGCGTATTAATAGCAAGAAGTCTGTCATCTCCCATGTCCAGTGTCTGCCCGTCCTCCAGCAGCAGGTCTGCACCGTTCTTGTATCTGTCAGCGTCATTGATGTGGATCATGACGGGACAGCCCAGCTCTTTACGGATGTATGGAGCAGCCTCGCAATGATCGTAGTGGTGATGCGTCAGCACTATTCCCTGAACATCCAGCCCCTCGTCCTCTACATATTTTACTGTTTTTTTCGGATTGTAACCCGGATCTATTATATAGCTTTTTCCTCTTCTGTCACTTATTACATAGCAATTGGCCTCCAGCATTCCGCCAACAAATCGCTTTATTTCCATTATTTTGCTCTCCTTTTATAACTATTGTATTGTACCACGGGAAAAAGATGTCTATCAACTTGAATTCCTTACAAATAGTTGTATAATTGAGTATGTTTTAGGATGAGGAGAAAGTAAACATGAAGGTAGCAGTTGTAGGTGCAGGGAAACTGGGAATGAAGGTTACCAATGCACTCCTCGGCGGAGATCACGCCGTTACAATTATAGACACTGATGAGAACCTGCTGCAGAAGGTAAGCTCTCATATCGACGTTATGACGGTTACTGCCAACGCCAAGGAGATCAAGGCACTTAAAGGCATAAACATTTCAAGCTATGATTTTCTTATCGCTGCAACCGACAACGATGAGACAAATCTGGTTATTGCCGCCTTTGCCAAGAAGCTTGGCTGCAGCAAGGTCATTGCCAGAGTGCGGGACCCCGAACACATGCAGCAGATCCAGTTTATCAAGGATCTGATGAATGTCGATTACATTATCAACCCCGACCTTGAAATAACAAACGAAATATATAAATATCTGGTCGAAAAATACACTTTGAGCAACGGAATATTCTCATCAGGGAAGATCTCTCTGCTTGAGTTTAATGCGGCCAAATACAGCAAGCTTATCGATTTGCCGATTGCCGATTTCGCCGGTGTGCTTCCGGGTATGCTGGTTGTAGGCATTTCGAGAAACGGCAAGGTCATCATACCCCACGGCAGCGATGTTATTCAGGATGAGGACTCCCTCTATGTTGTGGGCGAGAAGGAAGCTATTCAGCTCCTTAACAGCAAGGTGCATGAGCGCGGCAAATACACCGACCTGCAGAAGGTGATGATCATGGGAGGAGGCAAAACCGGTTTTTATCTGGCGGAAAAGCTGGCAGAATACGGTGCTTCCGTTAAAATTATCGAACAGGATAAAAACAGGTGTTTCTACCTTTCAACTCATCTGGACGATGTGATGGTTCTTAACGGTGATGCAACCGATCTGCAGCTTTTGGAAGAGGAAAATCTGGATGCTATGGATGCCGTTATAACAGCGACAGGCTTTGATGAGGATAACCTTCTCCTGGCTCTGACCGCCAAACAGCACGGCGTCGAAGATGTCATCGCCAAGGTCAGCAGGACGAGCTATGCTGAAATCATTTCCGGTATGGGAATCGATATGGCTCTCAATCCTCTGGATATTGTCACAAGCATTATTCTCCGTCTGGTACAGGGAAAAAAGAAGGTTCTTTCCTCCCAGCTGATTCAGGGGCAGGCGGAAATCATGGAGGTCTATGCGACACCTCACATGAATATTCTGGATGTTCCTCTGAAGGATCTGGGACTTCCGGACAGCGTTATCATTGCCGCAATACACAGGGGCGATCAGGTGATAATACCTGACGGAAACACGGAGATAGAAGAGGATGACAGGCTGCTCATGCTCAGCCTTATCAGCGACATAACCAGCACTGAGAAGCTCCTCAAGGACAGCAGCAGATTCAGCTTCTTCAGATAGTATCTCTGTTTGAGGAATGGGTGTTTCTTATGAACTTCAGGATAAGTTCTGTGTTAAAAATAGTAGGTTTTCTCCTGGTGGTACTCAGCTTTGCTATGTTGCCACCTGTTTTGGTGTGTCTGTATTACGGAGAACACCGCACAGCGGCAGGCTTCGGTCATTCCATATGGAATGTACTGCTTGTCGGCACTGTGCTCTTTCTCATATTCAGACATCACGGCAGGAATTTCAGAGTGCGGGATGGATTTCTCATTCTGGCCGCCTGCTGGTTCTTCGCTTCGCTCTTTGGCTCTCTTCCCTATCTGTACTGCGGTCTGGCTATCAACCCTGTAGATGCTTTCTTCGAAACAGCTTCGGGTTTTTCAACGACGGGAGCGACAGTATTCGCAGATGTGGAGGCGCTCCCAAGGGGTCTGCTGCTCTGGAGATCCATGACTTCATGGTTTGGCGGTCTGGGCATTCTTATCTTCGCGGTGGCGCTTATGCCTGCGCTGGGTATTAACGGCACAAGCGTTGCTGAACCGGATAAGCCCAGCGTAACCATGGACAGTTTTTCTCCAAAAACTCTGAGAATCGCCACCGGCATCATTCTCGGTTACACAATGCTTACAGCCCTCGAGATAATTCTCCTCCGCCTTGGCGGCATGGGGCTATACGACTCTTTTATCCACTCTCTGGGAACTGTAAGTACCGGAGGATTTTCCAATTACAATGACGGCATACTCCACTTTGACGGGATATATGCACGGGTAATCATACTCATTTTCATGCTTATAGTGGGAACAAACTTCACCATGTACTATTCCTTCACCAGAAGGGGCATCAAGGCTTTTTCGGAGGACAGCGAATTCAAGGCTTTCCGGGCGATAATGATTATTGCCTTTGCGATAGTGTTCTGTGCACTCTATTTCATAGAAACGGGATGGTCTCACGGAGGAGAGGCTGCAAATGCTGCATTTCAGGTAGTATCCATACTCACTACGACCGGATTTGTTTCCGATGATTTTACCGCGTGGCCTGCCTTCTGCCAGATGATTCTCGTTCTTCTCATGTTTATCGGCGGATGCTCATCTTCCTCCAGCAGCGGGAACAAGGTTGTCAGGATCGTTGTGATATTCAAGCTCGTGATCCATGGCCTGGAGACCCGTCTCCACAGCAATGTAATCAAACCCGTTAAGCTTAACAAAAAAGATGTTCCCAACGATACGGTATCGGCTGTTTCAAATCACATGTTTCTGTACATCGTGATGACATTTGTCGGCGCCTTTATCATGTCCCTTGAAAATATAGACCTTCTCGACTGCTTCACCTCAACCCTGTCCCTTCTGGGCAATGTGGGACCCTGCTTCGGCAGTGTGGGCGTCCAAGGCTATTTCGGAGATTTCAATTATTTTACAAAGGCATTCATGTCCCTTATGATGATAGCAGGAAGACTTGAATTGTACACTATACTCGTACTCTTCACTCCGGGCTTCTGGAGGTCAGAGTAGATATGACAGCAAAAGTAACAAATTACAGAGCCATTGCAAGAATACTTGGCATCATAGTATTGATTATAGGCATAGCGGAACTTATTCCCTGGATTTATGCCGAGGCTGTCGGGGAGATGTCCGCTGTTTTCGGCTTCAGGATCTGCGCACCTGCCACCACTTTACTGGGTGTTCTGATACTCATTTCTGTCAGAACGGGAAGAACACGCTTCGGTCCCCGCGAGGGTTATCTGGTAGTGGCATGCTGCTGGATCATAGCTTCGCTTATCGGTTCCTTCCCTTATCTTCTTTCAGGACTTACTGACAGCTTTGCCGATGCCTTCTTCGAGGCTTCTTCAGGGTTCACAACCACCGGATGCACCGCAATTGACGGTGAACTGAGCTGCCGCGCTCTCCTTCTCTGGAAGGCGATATCCCACTGGCTGGGCGGCATGGGAATCCTGGTATTTGTAATATCACTTCTCCCTGCCCTTGGAATCAACGGGCAGGTAATTGTCCGTGCCGAGGCACCGGGTCCCGTGCTGCAGAAAATGACCGTAAGAATGAGCGATTCAGCGAAGATCCTCTATATAACATATTTTTCATTTACCATCATCGAGTTTATCCTTCTGATGCTTTCGGGAAAGATGAGCTTCTACGACGGCGTAATAACAACACTGGGAAGCATCAGCACCGGCGGTCTGCTGGTTCACTCTGCCGGAATAGCCTTTTATGACAGTGTATATATTGAAATCGTAATCTCCGTATTCTGCCTGCTGGCATCGGTGAATTTCGTCCTTTACCATTACATTGCAACAGGCAAATTCTCTTATGTGCTCAAGGATATTGAACTCCGTGCTTACGGTATATTGATAGGCGGGGCATTCATCATCTGTACAGGCGGGCTCATGTTCTCTGGCAACGAGAACTTCGGAACAGCGGTGCGTAATTCTTTCTTCCAGGTTTCCAGCTTCGCTTCAACAGCAGGCTATACCAGAACGCCGTACCTTGACTGGCCGACGGTATGTCAGATTGTACTGCTGGCTCTCATGTTCATAGGCGGATGTTCCGCATCTACGGCGGGCTCGTTAAAGGTGATACGCGTTATCGTTATGCTGAAGATGATCGTCCGCGGATGCACGCGAAGGATACATCCCCGTTCAGTTGTGGCTGTTAAGCTGGGTAAGAATTCGGTGTCCGCTCCCGTAGTATCGAACATAACGGTATTCATATTCACCTTCATGGCAGTCTTCCTGATTTCCGGACTGGTGGTTTCTCTTCAGGGCTGCGATATGGAAACAAGCTTCACCTCCGTAATATGCATGCTGTCGAATACAGGTGGTTCTTTCGGATACGGTGCCTCACTGGGCAACTTCTCCTTTTTCCACCCGGGACTCAAGCTCTATCTGAGTGCACTGATGATCATAGGAAGGCTGGAGCTGTTCACGATCATTATACTGTTTACTAAGAGCTTCTGGAGCCGCAATCACTGAGTATCTCCCCGGGTTCTTCGCCCGCCCATGTTGTTGTGGTTTACGAAAGGCTCCTGAAGCCACGATTACTGAGCGTTTATACACATACCGGTGCAAGCCGGTACAAACCGATACATAGTCCGTGCACGAAACGGACACAGATCCCCGTTGCAGCAGCCTCTTCCCTGCGAGTGAAAAAAAAAGAGAAGTTCCTGAAACCCGAACTTCTCTTCTAAAATCTTTATGTGCCAGTCTTTACATATACGATGAGATCAGCCAATCAGTCCGTCGATCGCCACAAACAGCGGTGCGAATACTACTGATACGATAGTCATCAGTTTGATCAGAATGTTGATTGACGGACCGGATGTATCCTTGAACGGGTCACCTACCGTGTCGCCTACAACTGTAGCCTTGTGAGTATCTGAGCCCTTACCGCCGTATGCTCCGCCTTCAACAAACTTCTTGGCATTGTCCCATGCGCCGCCTGCATTTGCCATCATCAGAGCGAGCAGAACGCCTGCTGCCAAAGCTCCTGCCAGCATACCGCCGAGAGCCTCAGGCCCGAGGACGATACCAACTGCCAGAGGTGCGATGATCGCCATCAGACCGGGAACTATCATTTCCTTAAGAGCAGCCTGTGTTGAAATGTCAACGCAGTGTGCATAGTCCGGCTTGGATGTTCCCGCCAGGATTCCATCATCTGTTCTGAACTGTCTTCTTACTTCCTCGATCATCTGGTTTGCAGCTTTACCAACCGAGTTCATTGTGAATGCTGAGAACATGAACGGGAGCATCGCTCCTATAAACAGTCCGATAATTACTATCGGGCTCAACAATGAGATTGCCGACAGACCTGTAACTGCCGCATATGATGCGAACAGAGCAAGAGCTGTCAGAGCTGCAGAACCGATCGCGAACCCCTTACCGATAGCAGCTGTAGTATTTCCTACCGAGTCAAGCTTGTCTGTAATATTTCTCACGCCTTCAGGAAGCTCCGCCATCTCAGCAATTCCGCCGGCATTGTCAGATACAGGACCGTAAGCGTCAACTGCAACTGTCATTCCCGTAGTCGAAAGCATTCCGACTGCCGCCAGTGCGATACCGTACATTCCCATGCCTGCTCCAACTGTTTCAGTTGCAAAGTAAGCGGCGAAAATCCCAATTGAGATGCAGATTATAGGCCATACTGTTGACATCATGCCTACACCCAGACCTGAAATGATAGTGGTGGCTGAACCTGTCTGTGACTGTTCTGCTATCTTCTTTACCGATTGGTAGTCTTCTGAAGTGTATATTTCTGTAATCTTGCCGATTGCAACACCTACTATCAGGCCGGCAATGATTGCGATAGCGAATGTGATGCTTCCCAGCATGAGCTTTGAAAGAATGCATGCAACGATGATCACGATAATGCTTGCAATATATGTTCCCGCATTAAGAGCATTGGCAGGGTTTGATCTTTCCTTGCCTCTAACGAGGAGAATTCCTATAATCGATGCGATGATGCCCACCGCCGCCATAATCAGAGGGAAAATGGCCGCTGCCGCCTCATCAAAGAGTCCGCCGGATGCACCTGCGGCTACAGCTGCAAGAGTGATGGCTGATATAATAGAGCCGCAGTATGATTCATAAAGGTCAGAACCCATACCCGCAACATCACCTACATTGTCTCCTACATTGTCTGCGATAACTGCAGGGTTACGCGGATCATCTTCAGGGATTCCCGCTTCAACCTTGCCGACGAGATCTGCACCAACATCTGCTGCCTTTGTATATATGCCGCCGCCCACACGTCCGAACAGTGCCATCGATGATGCTCCGAATCCGAAGCCCGTTACACACTGAACAACTGTTGCCAGGTCAAGACAGACAACTACGATTCCAAGGCCGAAAAGCCCCAGCCCGGCAACTGCCAGACCCATTACCGCTCCAGATCTGAATGCAATCTTCAGAGCCTTATTCATTCCGTGTTCCTTAGCCGCACATGCGGTTCTCACATTACCCCATGTCGCAACATTCATTCCGAAGAATCCGGCAAGAACAGAAAGGACTGCGCCAAATACATACAGAATGGCGGTTGTTACACTCTGAAGCCCGATCCCGATTGCCAGAGCGAGAACGATGATTACGATTGCCATAATCTTGTATTCTCTTTTCAGGAATGCGAATGCACCCTCTCTGATGTAACCTGAGATCTCCTTCATCCTGTCTGTGCCCTGGTCAGAACCCTTGATCCACATTGCAAGGATCAAAGCAACTACCAGTCCAACGACCGCCGCGCATACAGCAATCACTGCTAATACTTTCATTTGTAATACCTCCCTCTCGCACTTCAGAACTTTAATGCGCCAAATATACAACAATGCATAATAGGTGTCCCTTGAGACACCTACTCAGTAAAGTTCTGTTATGCGAAACAAAAAATTTAATAATATAAACTTTAATAATTAACTTAAAGATGTCAAATTATTCAACTGCCACCATTACAATTGAAATAACTATAAACAGAATTGCGGTTACTGTTGCAATCTTACTGAGAATCGCATCGTAACCGGAACTTCTCTTCTTTCCAAAAAGCTGCTCAGCTCCCCCGCCGATTGAACCTGACAGTCCTGCACTGTTGCTCGACTGCAGCAGAATACTGATAATCAGGATAATGCTGGCTATTAACAATACTATTTTAAGGGCTAAAACCATTTAATTTCCTCCTCGATTTCCGATAAGACAGTTTACCATAACCAAAATGCAAAAGCAACAGATTTTATTGCTGAAAACTGCATTTTCAACCAAACAAAACGATTGCAAATGTTTATTCGATTTTAACTGTACTATAGAATTATACATCATGTTCGCAAATATCCACAGTAGTTCTCGCAAAGCCCTATCATAGGAGACCCTGAATTCCATAGCCATCTTACCGGCGATTTGGTATAATCAGGATATACGAAAGGTGCGGGGCGGCAGAAACTCACCGCCCCTTATTGTGACATAATGGCAAATCAGATGAACAAAACAATATACGATGTGATAGTGATCGGTGCCGGAGCAGCCGGCCTCTTTTATGCTGCAAGCGATACCTTATGCAAGGACTGCCGCAGACTTATACTGGAAAAGACAGATAAGCCGGGACAGAAGCTTCTCATGAGCGGCAACGGAGCCTGCAATATTACCCATGGCGGTTCAATAAAGGATTTCATATACCGATACGGCGATGACGGCAGCAAAATCAGAACCTGTCTTTACAGACACAGCAATCTTGAGCTTATGGATTTCCTTGAGGAAGGCGGCGTTAAGCTCCTTATCCGTGAAGACGGCAAGGTGTTCCCCGCTTCAATGAAAGCTTCCGATATACTGGAGCTTCTTCTCAAGAAGATAGCAGAACGCGGATACGAGCTGAGACTTAACTCCGGGGTCTGCGGTATTTTCTCCGATGCCCATAAGCTCGTCACCGTCAGGCTCTCCGGCGGCACGGAGCTGCTGACAAAAAAGCTCGTTATCGCCACCGGCGGCGCATCATATCCCGCCACAGGCTCGGACGGGAACTTCTTTGAACTTATGGAGCGCGATATTGGAATAAATGTGACCCGCCTTAAACCCGCACTGGCTCCGGTATATGTACAGAACTATCCTTTTTCGGATATTCCGGGGGTCAGTCTGAAGGATGTGGCTGTAAGCTCCGGTCCGCACTCCGCCAGGGGAGCTTTGCTCTTCACTCACAAGGGTTTCAGCGGCCCGGCAATACTGCATATTTCTCAGTATGTACACCCCGGTTCAATACTTCACATCAATTTTCTGCCCGAAAGAAATCTTCCCGATGTTTTCAGGCAGTTAAAATCGGAACAGCCCGCGAACGGCAGGGGAATTGCCAATTACCTGTCACAGAGCTTCGGTCTGCCTAAGGCTCTTACCGAAAAAATGTTTGCCGACCCCTCAAGAAAGGTATCGGGCATCGGCCACAAAGAGCTGGAAAATGTCGCCCATCTCATGATGGACAGACGGTTCTCTGTAAGCGGGACAGGCGGCTGGAATGAGGCTATGGTTACGGCAGGAGGAGTGGCACTGCCGGAAATCGACCTGAAAAAAATGAGCCTTATCGACTGCCCTGCCATCAGGATAATCGGTGAAGCTCTTGATATCAACGGTGATACGGGAGGTTACAATCTCCAGTTCGCATATTCTTCTGCACGCACAGCCCATGAGCCTTTACAGTCGAAGGAAATACAGGCTTAATTCATCGTCTTTTCCGATATTAAAAACCTTGCTCAGGTTCGGAAGGGACTTTTCCCGCTTCGCCGTAAGCGTTGTCATCCTCCGGCAGCTTACGATTCTGCTCCCTTCCATCCGGCCTTGGCCTTCTCCGATTGTATACCCTGTTCTTCAGATTTTTCATATGGAAATTATACTATTGGCAGGGCTGTTTTTGCATCAGTTATTGCGTTGTTGAACATCAATCGGTTATTACATTTAACTGCACTACCTGAAATCGCATATTCTTAGTTGTGGAATCCATTATATCCGCAAAATCCCAGCATATATATTGCCATCACTATCGCTTTACATGTTTCCTGAAGTCCTCTTCTGCAATAAAACTTAATGGCCACATTTCAAACACTCTAACCCTTTCCTTATTTCATTTCCTATTTCAAAAGCAAGGTTTACCGGAACGGCATTTCCTACCTGTTTATATTGCGATCCTACTTTTCCGGAGAATTTCCATTCATCGGGAAAGCTTTGACACCTGGCATTTTCTCTCACTGTAAACGGTCTTGCTTCTAATGGATGACATCTTTCGGTTTGCTTTTGTGAAGGTGAGGTCAATACCGTCAAGGATGGCTCGTCTAAGCTCATTCTGCGGAGGATTCCGGTTCTGCCGCCCTCCATCTCCCAACAGCTCTTCATATACTCCTTTGCAAGCTCCGGATCAATATCTCTCCAGTATCCTCCCGGCGGAACAAGCTCGAAAAGTCTCCTCTTCTTTTCCCCGTACGGTGTTCCCGGGCTTTCCGGAACATTAACAAGAATATCTCTTAATACCGGTTTATATTCATATGGCTCCGGAAAATTGAATTCTATTATATCGACAAGATCATTTCTGACTCCGACAGTTATAAGCCTTTCTCTCTTCTGGGCAACACCGAAATTCCAGGCGTTGAGAACCTTTTTATAAATGGTATATCCCTGAGATTCAAATATCTCTGTTATGGTTTCGTATGTCTTCCCTTTATCGTGGGTAAGCAATCCACGCACATTTTCAAATAAAAACATTTTAGGCTGCAGCTGTTCAAGGAACTTTGCGTAATGATAAAACAATGTTCCTCTCGCATCTTCTAAACCAAGTCTTTTCCCCGCATAGGAAAACGCCTGACACGGTGCTCCGCCCGATAACAGATCCAGCTCACATTTCCCGATTGAAAAATATTCTTCAAGATTCTCTCCTGATATATTGGCGATGTCATCGCATATCACATTCCATTCCGGTCTGTTTAACTTCAGTGTATCAGCCGCATCCTTGTCAAACTCGATAAGACCCAGTTCTTCAAATCCTGCCCGTTCAAGACCCAACGCCAGCCCTCCGGCACCTGCAAACAGTTCGATACATGTGAACCGTCCTTTGGGGCGTTCAACCTTACTGCTGACTTTTTCAGAAACAAACTCAACAATATTTTCAATATTGCAGTCCAGAGCATTGCATATCTTCTCCATGCTTTCCATGGATATTGCTTCGTTTTTTCCCATCTTTGCGAGTACATTATAACTGATCCCGGCACTGTCCTTGAGATCGGTTTTGCTCATATCATTTTCTATCAGTGTATTCCACAACTTATCATAGCTTATTGACATTATCTTTTCCTTTTCCTTTATCCTGATACCTGAATTATAACATACCGCGCTTAAAAAACTAACGATATCATGAGTTTTTACTGTGTCGATTTGCAGTTTCCTCAAATAATAAACGACCATGCTTGAGCATGTACTCTAGCACGGTCGTCCTTTCTTATCTGTTTTGATGTGAAACCACCATTAACATTGAGACTGCAGCTTTCGGCTGCAACCTGACCATCTACCACTAAAAATGTTAAAGTGCCTTTCTATTAAAATATTACTCCGGTTGCCATTACGACGGGCATACATCTGCCTTTGGTCAATGTTTTCACTGCCGCCGACATGCCCGACTTCGGAGATACTCCTTTTAGTTTCCAAATACCGCATCCACCAGTTTGCCTATACTGCTCTTTGTCACTTCATAATATCCATCATCATCATTGTATGCGATCTCTATTGTGATTTTTCCTGAATCAGTCATGCCGACCTTGTCCGCATTCTCGATAATGTAATTGCAGTAATCAGGCCAGAATGCGGCATATACATCAGCCTCTGAGTTGAATTTTCCATAATGGCTGTCCACCCAGTCGTTTGTCCATTTTTCCAGAACATCCTCATTCAGGATATTAGACCGTTCTACAGTTATATCGACGAAATACGAATCCCCTTCTTCCGTATATTCATCCGACACTTCATATGTCATCGGAGCCATAATTGCCCTGAAGACATCTGCCACCATCTCCCTGTTCTCTTTAGTGTCTTCAAAATTCAGTTCCTTAACTTCTTCAAGAAACGCATCTACGAAAGTGTCTTCGACCTCCTGATAATCCTTTTCCAGATCTTCCTTGCTGCCTTCAGTATTTGCCAGAGCCTCTTCCGTCACTTCTCCTGTCTTTAGCAGCTGCATTTGTCCCTTCAGATAGTCACATGGATCAAAGCTGTTTCCGCAGCCGGTCATTACAACACAAAGCGGCAATAGCATGCTCACCGCTATCAGAGCCAGTATTTTCTTTTTCATAAATTCCTCCTCTTATCAGATTACGATAATATCACACACCGAAAGTATTTTATCACAGCTTCCGGATGCCTGCACGGCTCTTTGGTATTTAAACTTAATGTTGGATTTAACTTTTCAAATAAAATTTATTTTTCCACTCAACATTCGCTGAAATCTGCATGTTATTTTTTGTTATTATCTTTTTCTGCTGCGGTAAGAATCCATCCTGCCTTTGCTTCCCTGACACTCCTATGTGGTGACCCTGTCCGGCACTCCGGCGAGCAAGGCTATAGCGATACCATAATTTACGATTGGCGTTCCGGATTTGGCAGCAGCCTCCATGCGGTGCTTCATCTCTGCCGTATTGAGCATGCAGCCGCCGCAGTGTATGACCAGTTTATAATCACCGAGATCCTCCGGAAAGTCTCCCCCGGATGTAAATACAAAATCAGGTTCAACTCCGCTGTAATTTCTGAGCCGGTTCGGCAGTTTCACCGTACCTATGTCGTTGCACTGTCTGTGGTGAGTGCAGCCTTCGGAAATCAGAACCGTATCTCCGTCCTCCAGTTTCTTTATAGCTTCCGCTCCCTGAAGGAACATCTTCAAATCTCCCTTGTATTTTGCGAAAATAATCGAAAAAGATGTCAGTGGAATGTCCCGGGGCAAAATTTCCGCAGTCTGTCCAAATGCCTGTGAATCGGTAATTACCAGATCCGGTGATTTCTTTAACCCGGCTATCGTCCGTCCCAGCTGTTCCGGCTGACAAAGCAGTGCCGTGCAACCCTCTTCCAGAAGTGCACGCAGAACCTGCTGCTGCGGCAAAATCAGCCTGCCCTTTGGAGCAGACTCGTCAATAGGCGTCACGAGAACCACTGTATCCCCTGCTTTTGCAAAACCGTCGAGGAGCTTTTTTTCGGATTCCGGTTTTGAAGCAAATGTACCCAGCTTCTCCTTCAGCGCTTCTATCCCCTGCCCGCTCACCGCAGAAACGAGGATGCACTCACCCGGTTCCTGCAAAAGCTCCCCTGTTGAGCTTGCCGACTTACCGCAGACCCGGTTTTTCAAAGGCTCTGCCGGCCTTTTCCCATCCGGGCGGTCTGCCGAACCTCTTTCCTGTCCGCTATCCGGGCGGTCTGCTGAACCGTCTGCCTGTCTGCCGTCTATGCAGTCTGTCGAACCGTCTGCTCGTCCGCCGCCTGAGATATCCGCCTTGGTCAAAGCAACGATATACGGCAACTCCTTCTCCTTGAAAAGCCTTACCATTTCCAAATCCCGGTCGCTGAAGCCTTTGGATGAGTCTACAACCAGAACTCCAATATCGGTTTTTGCCAGTATCCTGCGAGTGGCTGCTACCCGCTTTTCTCCCAGCGGTCCCTGATCATCAAAACCCGCCGTATCGGTTATCAGCACCGGCCCCAGCGGCAAAAGCTCCATGGTCTTGTTCACCGGATCCGTTGTCGTCCCCGCCACCTCTGAAACCACACTGACCGGCTGGCCGGTCAGAGCGTTGACCAGACTGGATTTGCCCGCATTACGGCATCCGAAAAAGGATATATGTATTCTATCTGCACTGACCGTACTATTGAGTCCCATACCCATGCTCCTAAAATCTGAAATCCCTTCTGTTCATGCTGCGGATTTCCTTCACATTCTCTTCTGCGATGAGTCTAACCTTCTCCTTCGGAATTTTCTTTAATTCTTCATCGATCATCCTGCACCCTATTTCCTTAGTCTCCGGGGATGCGTAATCCTCCAGATATTCGGACAGGGTCATGAGAGCGTTGGGATGACAGCAATTCAGGATCTGACCGCTCTTGCAAAGGCTCATAAAACGGTCTCCCGTCCTGCCTTCCCGGTAGCAGGCTGTGCAGAATGAAGGGATATATCCGCCCTTCATGAGCCATCTGACCACTTCGTCCAGAGTTCTTTGGTCGGAAACATCGAACTGCTCTGTATCATGGGGTCTCTCTTCCGCAGTGTAGCCCGCATAACCGCCTACAGAGGTTCTGGAGCCTCCGCTGACCTGGGAGATTCCCACCTTCAGCATCTTGGTGCGAACCTCTTCGTTCTCTCTTGTGGAAATTATCATGCCCGTATATGGAACGGCCAGTCTGATGCAAGCTGCAATCTTGACGAACATTTCATCGGAAATTCCATTATCAAATGCCTCCGGGTCAATATCATCAGCCTTCTTCACGCGAGGTACGGAAATGGTGTGAGGTCCCACACCGTGAACAGCCTCCAGATGTTCCGCATGCATCAGCAAACCGGCAAACTCATATCTGTATTTTTCAAGGCCGAAAAGCACGCCCAGACCCACATCGTCGATACCCCCGTCCATGGCTCTGTCCATAGCCTCAGTGTGATAATCGTAATCATGCTTGGGTCCTGCCGGGTGAAGCTCTTCGTAACTCCTCCTGTGGTAAGTCTCCTGAAAGAGAATATAGGTTCCTATTCCCGCTTCCTTGAGCCTCCTGTAATTCTCAACCGTTGTTGCCGCAATGTTTACATTTACCCTGCGAATATCTCCATTTTCATGATGCACATCATATATTGTCTTGATGCAGTCCAGTATGTACTCGATCGGGTTGTTGACCGGATCCTCACCTGCTTCAATGGCCAGTCGCTTGTGCCCCATATCCTGCAGTGCAATCACCTCTTCCCTGACCTCTTCCTGTGTCAGCTTCTTTCGAGGAATAGTTCTGTTCTGCCTGTGGTAGGGACAGTACACACAGCTATTGACGCAGTAGTTGGAAAGGTACAACGGTGCGAAAATGACAATCCTGTTCCCGTAAAATGCCATCTTAATTTCCTCGGCAATCCGATAGATCTTCTCCGTCACTTCAGGGTCCTCGTTAGCCAGTAAAACCGAAGCCTCCCGGTGAGTCAGACCTTTGCATTGATAGCCCGTATCTGTTTTGACCGGACGGGCTTTCTCCAGAAGCCGTTCGATCAGCTTCCTGTCGTTCTTGTGTTCGTCGGCATAGGTCAGTGTAGCCTGCACCTCGCTGTCACAGATAAATTCGTCTGCTCTTCGTGATTTCGGGTTGAAGGTTGTCATGCTATCTCTTTGTTCTCCTTTGACTCGGCCTCATTTTTATGTCTGATTTTTTCAGTGCCATAATAACACGATTACCTCTCAGGCTCAATATGTTTCAAATTTCCGTGTTGCACAATTGATTGGCTCTTCCTCAGGGTATATAATTACCGATGTTAATACGAATGAAGCCCGGAACAGTTGATTGTATGAGAAAAAACGATGATTGAACTGCTGCAAAAGCTTGAAAATGAGAAGAATTTATCCCGTGAAGAATGGATTGCTGTTTTTGACGGGCGAAATGCAAACTCTCTGGAATATCTGGAGGCGAGAGCCCGGGCTATAACAGATGAGTTTTTCGGGAAATCCGTCTATATACGCGGACTTATTGAATTCAGCAATTACTGCCGGAACGACTGTTATTACTGCGGCATACGCTGCAGCAATGCAAAAGCAGGCAGGTACCGCTTGAGCTCTGAGGATATTCTGGACTGCTGCCGCCGTGGCTATGATCTGGGTTTCAGAACCTTCGTTCTTCAAAGCGGGGAGGATGCGTTTTACACAGATGAAGATATAGCGAAAATCATTTCTTCCATCAAAACAGCATACCCTGACTGTGCCATCACCCTGTCTGCAGGTGAACATTCACGGGAGAGCTACCGGAAATATTTCGATGCGGGAGCCGACCGCTATCTGCTGCGGCACGAAACGGCAGACTCGCATCACTACAGAATACTGCATCCGGAGAATTTATCTCTTGATCACAGGATGCACTGTCTGTGGACATTGAAGAAAATCGGCTATCAGGTGGGGAGCGGATTTATGGTGGGCTCTCCGGGTCAGACCTCCGAGACTTTGGCAGAGGATATGCTGTTTA
>JAUMVV010000082.1 GCA_030529985.1 Bacillota bacterium | reverse complement strand
GCAACTGGTTTGGGACCAGTGGGCCGCGGGTTCAAATCCTGCCACCCCGACCAATTAAATATGTGGGCCATTAGCTCAGTTGGTTAGAGCGTCCGGCTCATAACCGGCAGGTCCTGGGTTCGAGTCCCCGATGGCCCACCAGATTAAAAATAGAATGATGGTAAGTATGCCCAGATAGCTCAGTTGGTAGAGCAGGGGACTGAAAATCCCCGTGTCCTTGGTTCGATTCCGAGTCTGGGCACCATTTATTTCTCCCGAAAGTGTTCGAACAGCATCACTTTCGGGATTTTGTTATTCATTTTGTACGATGCCGCCTGTGCTTTGCAGGCTCTGTAAAAAATGAATCATGTTAAACGGAGATCCCTCGCATGGCAGGTGATATGTCGCTATGCGCGGCAGACGGCATGTTTTTCATCTTTTGAAGAACCGTCGTGTTATACTGAAAAAAAGCGGGAGCCTGAATATCCCGGGCGAATACGGAGGAGGATACGAATAGGAAAATGGGAAATGAAATGAACGGCGAGCCGATCATCTTTGACACAAGAGACGGACAGGAATTGAGAATAAATATGATAAGCCCATGGCTGAAAGAGTATTTCGGTTCCGGGGAGAGGGAAGGCAGAAGCCTAAAAATAGCCAAACTGTCACTGGACGGGGGATTCACATGTCCGAACCGTGACGGGAGCAAGGGATTCGGAGGCTGCTGCTTTTGCTCGGAAAGCGGTTCCGGGGATATGGCCAGCACCACGGCAGAGGGCGTGCAACAGGCAACGCAAAGGCAGATAGAGTTGCTATCGCACAAGTGGCCGAAGGAGAAGTACGATCTGAAATACATTGCCTACTTTCAGAATCACACCAACACCTACGGTTCGGTCGAAAAAATGAGGGTGCTCTTTGAAGCCGCGCTGGAGGTGCCGGGTGTTGAGGGACTTGCCGTAGCCACCAGAAGCGACTGCATTTCTCATGAAGTGCTGGAACTTCTGGAGGAACTTAACAAAAAGACCTTACTCTGGGTTGAGCTGGGGCTTCAGACGATACACAAAGAGACGGCGGAAAAAATGAATCTCTGTCACGAACCGGCCGATTACAGGGAGACGGTGGGACGGCTTGCAGGTGCAGGAATACGCATAGTTACCCACCTGATTTTGGGGCTCCCCGGAGAAACGAGAGAGATGATGCTGAAATCGGTCTCGGAAGTATGCAGACCATTGTCCGGAAGAGAAGGAGAATATATTTTCGGTTTGAAACTACACATGCTGAATGTTGTAAGAGGATCACGGATGGCAGTGATATATCCGGACTATGTTCCCTTTGAGACGATGGAGGACTATATCGATCTGCTCATAGAGGCGCTGGAGATAATACCGCCGGAAATCACCATGCACAGAATTTCCGGAGATGCTCCCCGAAGTACACTGATCGCCCCTGCCTGGAGCTATCGGAAGAGAGCGATCCTGAACAGCATACACAGAGAAATGAGGGTGAGAAACACCTGGCAGGGCAGGTTATACGAAGGATCCGCAGCAGATCAATACGGCATATCGATCGTGAATTCGCTGTAAATTTATTGTAAATCCAAAGCATCCAATATCTTCCACTGTAAAGCATCCAATATCTTCGAGTAGCCTGCATTATCAGTCAGAGAGCTGCCGCATATGCGGCAGCTCTCTGTTTGCCGATGTTTGCTTTCACAAGAAGCTTTATGACAGTTTATCTGGATTTCACATATGTATTCAGGTCGTGAACGCAGTATTCGTTATATGGATATTTGTCAGTTGTCACATAACCGGCCGGAGCATCGATGAGCTGCGGTATACGGTTTACGATGGTAGCACAGGTCATTTCCACGGTTGCCGGCCGGTTTACGGAAACGGTGGTTTCCGGCTCACCGATGAATGTCCAGTCATTCCGGTCAAACTCATCCGGTGCGAATACCTTGCCAACACATTCGGTTTCCAAAGTGATGCCCTCTTCTGTTTCTGTAGTAACTACTGCACGCATACCGGTCGGGTCGCCGGCCTTGATTGTAGCATTCAGCGTTGTAGAGAAAAGATCTTCGCTGTGGGTGGACGGATAGCATTTCTGGGTCTGCGAAGTGATGTGAAGGTTCATCTTGCTGCAGAGCCAGCCGTTCTGATTCCACATATAGGACGGAACATACCGGCCGCTTTCAATGAGCTCCTTCAGTTCATCGGGAGACATCGTATTGATATTTGCCACTTCTTTTTCAAAGCGTTCCGGCGTAAAGCCTGCTCCGTGACCTTCTGCCAGGGCGATGCCGTAATCTTCTACATTGTACCAGCTGCTGCCCATGATTTTCGTGATTTCAAATGAAGAACCGGCAAGATTCGTAACCATGGTGCCCCATACCAGATCGCAGTAGCCAACGCCGGTCAGTGTGCAGTTGCCCTGTTTCGCGAGTTCGTCCAGTTTGTGTGTAAGAGCCGGGGATGAATTCCACGGATACAGTGCTTCCTCGCAGGTGGTAATGGCATTGATACCGTACTTGGCACATATTGTAAAGATTTCCTCGAGCTCTGCAACGGTACTTCTGGTGGCGATGATACATACATCCGGCTTCAGTGCGCCGAGGATTTCATCCGCCTTGACGGCATCTGAAATTCGGATTCCGGTGTCCGGGTAGCCATCACCCACAATTTCTGCCGCATCCCTTCCGAGAATGTCAGGGTTTACATCAAATGCTGCAACTAATTCCGCACCTTTCTCAATTGCGTAACGAATCAGGTATTTTCCCATCTTACCGCAGCCGTATTCTGCAAATGTAATTTTTCTTTCCATAAGAGACCTCCTTGATAAATATGTTTTTTTATCTGAACTGTTTTGGTATAATCAGTGTACACCTTATAGCAAGTGCAAAGTCAAGAAAAGACTTTTTATTCCGAATATTCTGTTATAGTATCGAGATGGGGGAAAAGGACGGATGAAAAACGCATTATTAAAGATTGGCGAAATGGCAGAGCTTAATCATGTCAGCACACAGACCTTAAGACTTTATGCTAAGAATAAACTTGTGGAGCCTCAATATATGAATCCGGAGACCGGTTACAGGTATTATACACTGGAGCAGTGCGCGAAACTGGATCTGATCCGCGCACTGAAAAGCTGCCACCTGCCTCTTCAGAAGATCCGTGAAATATTCGAACTCGCATCGGAGGAACGCCTGATACAGGTTCTGGAAGAAGAGATAGGGGCATTGTCCGGGGAGATATATACTTCTTCGGTCAGCCGGAACAACCTGCTCCGCATTCAGAAAAATCTCCAGATGCTCAATGCGCTGCCGCCCTTCGGACAGGCGTTTTTTGAGTATATACCGGAGCGGAAGCTGGATGTGCAGAACACGGAATTTGATTTTTTTTCGCAGGGTTATGAAGGATATGAGAGAATGCTCAGGCACATGCAGAACTATCTCCACGAGAAGAAACTGCCTCCATCGTATTTTATCAATGTAAGCACGATCATGGATAAAGAGCATTTCATGAACAGAACCTATACATCCCAGTCCGCATTCATATTTGTAGATGAGCTTTATCCGGATACCGGAAACATCCGCACCCTGCCTTCCGGCATGTACCTGTCAGTAGCGTCCGACAATACGGCTCTGGAGGAAACATATGCAAACAAATTATATGAGGAGATACAAAGACACGATATGATTCCCTGCGGCGATTATATCTGTGAAGTGCTCACACAGTTCCCACTGCATCGCTCGGGGCAGCTGATTTACAAAATCCAGATTCCCGTCCGGCGGCAGATGTGAAAGCCTCCTGACTTCATGATATCAAGCTTTTCGAACTTTCGGAAGGCATCCGTGTCGCCACAAGATGCAGAACAGTCACTGACATATAAAAGCAGCGATAGCTCTGTGGCAAAGGTCAATGAGGATGGAGTGATAAAGGGCGTGGGTCTTGGATCAACATCCATTATTGTAAGCAGTGGTGATCTGAGTGCAAGTGTTAGCGTCATCGTCAACAGTGATACTTATGGCAGTGGAACCATGCAGTTTGGTTATGATAAAACTCCAGATGAAACCGAGGAGAAACAGACCGATGAGGACGATACAGACAAAGGTCGAATAACACCTAAGAGGCCCCGTAAGCTTCAGCAGAATGGCAGGACGCTGACGATGGAAAAGGATGACTATATCATCATCCTCGATGGCGCAGATGTTCTAAAATGTGATAATGAACTTGAGGATGAGTTACATATTGTAAAAAATGATGATGGGTATACTTTTTCAGTTGGTGGCGGCAGCGAGTTCCTCCCGGGAGAGATAACGATACAGTTCAAAAACAAAGATATGCAGAAATGCAAGTATATATATCTTTTGGACAAGAGTAAAGACAAGTATCAAATGTTTGGCGATCTTACTAGTACTGTGTAACAACTAAATATTGATAATCGGATAAAGCCTCTTCAGTTTGA
>JAUMVV010000017.1 GCA_030529985.1 Bacillota bacterium | reverse complement strand
TACGACGCCTTAAGCTGAAAGATATATGGTGAAAAAGAATGCTGATACTCGCATCAGCGTCGCCAAGACGCATTGAAATGTTACAGAATGCCGGCTACGACCCAGTCGTTAAGCCGGCATCTATTATAGAGAAACTTCCCTTCGAGATGCCGCCGGAAACAGCAACCATGTTTCTGGCTCTCACAAAGGCTGCCGCCGTCTGCGATGACATTATTTCCAAGTCCGGACGCGGTCACGCAGACTGGCCTCCCCGCGACAGTGAATTAACGGTAGTTGCGGCGGACACCGTTGTAATCTGTGACGGGAGGATAATCGGCAAACCCGCCGGTGAAGATGAAGCTTACTCCATCCTGAGCCATCTCAGGAACAGATCCCACCATGTCATAACCGGCTGCTGCGTTATAAAGTGTGACAACAGCACTGGTACCCTGTCACCTGTTTCCAGGCAGTGTTTCTTCGAGGATACAGAAGTGTTTTTCAAGAATTTCTCTCTCGACGAGCTACGCGAATATGTGAAGACGGACGAGCCTTATGACAAGGCCGGCGGATACGCGGTGCAGGGAACATTCGGGCAGTACATTGACCACATCAACGGAAACCTCGACAATGTGATAGGGCTCCCCCTCACCCGCCTTAAGCAGTATATAGATTGACCATCCTGTATCAGCTGCCGGGAGTGCAGACAAAAGTTCTGCACTCCTTTTTTTATGATTTGATATGGATGTTGCAGAAGACACAAAAGCCTGACAGCCGCTTCCGCAGGAGCGTGAACAATTGCAAACCGGATAAGCTGTTGGAGCAAGCTCAAACATTAAAAAAGGTGCTGCAGGATCTGTCTCCTGCAGGCACCTTTATTAATTAAGTGAACTTTCAACTGATTCAATAACGAATTATAGAATTATACTGTGTTGATAAGTTTAACGCTTATTTTGTTGAAGCGTCATAGAGAGCTTCTGCATTGTCCCACTCAGCAATGATCTCAGGAATGACCTTGTACAGGTCTCCTACGATGCCGTAGTCAGCAACGTCGAAGATAGGAGCGTCAGCATCCTTGTTGATTGCAACGATGCACTCTGAAGTCTGCATTCCTGCCAGATGCTGGATAGCACCTGAGATACCGCAGGCGAAGTAGATCTTCGGCTTTACAGTAGTGCCGGTCTGTCCAACCTGATGTGAGTGGTCGATCCAGCCCGCATCAACTGCCGCACGGGATGAACCTACAACTCCGCCAACCTTGTCAGCGAACTTTTGAATAAGTTCAAATCCTGATGCATCGCCCAGTCCTCTTCCGCCTGAGCAGATGATTTCAGCGTCAGTAAGCGATACCATTTCCTTAGCACTCTTAACGATGTCCTTGATGGTGATATGGATATCAGCTTCTGATACGGTAGTCTTGGCTTCTACTACTTCTCCCTTTGCTCCTTCTACAGGTTCTCTCTTCTGCATTACGCCGGGACGAACTGTTGACATCTGAGGTCTTGTTCTCGGGCATATGATAGTAGCCATCAGGTTACCACCGAATGCAGGACGAGTCTGCTTAATACCTGTTGATTTATCGTTAGGATCCAGAGTTGAAGTATCGAGAGTAGTGTTCTTTGAAGTGTATTCAATGTAGCTTGAAACTCTTACATCCAGTCTCGTACAGTCAGCTGTAAGACCTGTGTTGCATCTTGCAGCGATTCTTGGAGCGAAGTCGCGTCCGATGTGAGTTGCACCGTAGAGTACGATTTCAGGCTTGTATTCGTCGATTGCTTCTTTCAGAGCGAAAGTGTATCCGTCTGTAGTATAGTTCTTCAGCAGAGGGCTTGCAATCTTGTAAACCTTTTCTGCACCGTACATGAAGCATTCGTCAACCAGCGGTGCGATGTCCTCTTCAGCACCGATCAGTACTGCACAAACCTGTGTATCATCGCTGATTTCCTTAGCCAGTCTGTAGCCTTCGCCAATCAGTTCCAGAGCAACATTCATCAGCTTACCCTGTCTCTGTTCTGCAAATACCCAGACATGCTTATAATCGCCCAGATCAGCCTGTACTTCGACCTTCTTCTCCTCGATAGCGCCGAACTTACATGAAGTCAAGCACTGGTTACAGAAGTCGCAGCTTGGGCCGATAGCAGCAACCTTACCAAGCTTGTTGCCATCATATGGTTCGAAATAAAATGCATCCTTAGGGCAGCTCTTGAAGCACTGTCCGCATCCTATACATTTTTCTTTAATAATGTTAATAGCCATTTAAATTTCCTCCTCCTTCTTAGATTACATGCTTACCCTTGAGCTTGATCAGTAAGTTCTTAGCCTGAGCATTTTCAGTATCGCCTTCGATCTTAACGCCTGGCTGCTTCGGAGCAGGTGTGAATGATCTGAATACGTTTGTAGGTGAAGCTTCCAGACCAACCTTAGTCAGGTCAACTTCGATGTCCTTCGCATTCCAAGTCTTCATTTCCTTGTCGCCATAGATTCCGGCAACAGTCATGTATCTAGGAGTGTTCAGTTCTTTGATCGTAGTCAGCAGGCAAGGGAGTTTGACCTCGATGAGTTCATATCCGTCTTCCAGCTGTCTCTTTACTGTTACAGATTTCCTGTCGTCAGCAATTTCAAATTCTTCAACATATGATACCTGAGGGAGTCCCAGCTTCTCTGCCAGCTGCGGACCAACCTGTGCAGTATCTCCGTCGATAGCCTGTCTGCCTGTAAAGATCAGGTCGTAGTCGCCATTGTCCTTTACCCATCTTCTTACAGCAGCTTCCAGTGTATTGGAAGTAGCCCATGTATCTGATCCGCCTACTGCTCTGTCAGATACGAGGATACCTTCGTCAGCGCCCTTTGCGATACATTCGAACAGAAGATCGTTAGCCTGCGGAGGTCCCATTGTGATGACTGTGATGTGAACGTCATCAAACTTGTCTTTGATCTTTAATGCTTCTTCCAGAGCATTAGCATCGTCATTGTTCAGGATGCTTGGAACGCCATCTCTGATCAGTGTACCAGTCTTAGGGTTGATCTTGATAACGTTAGTATCAGGAACCTGCTTTGCACATACGATAATATTAAATGCCATTTGTAATTCCTCCCTCTCTCTTATTTACCAAGAACTGATGCAGCGATAACCATCTTCTGAACTTCAGTAGTTCCTTCGTAGATCTCAGTGATCTTAGCATCTCTCATCATTCTTTCTACTGGATAATCCTTAGTGTAGCCATATCCGCCGTGGAGCTGTACGCACTTAGTCGTTACGTGCATTGCAGTTTCAGCAGCGAAGTACTTAGCCATTGCAGCAGCCGGGCCATAAGGCAGGTGCTTGTCTTTCATATCAGCAGCTCTGTAAACGAGGAGTCTTGCAGCTTCGATCTGAGTTGCCAGTTCAGCAACCATGAACTGCAGTGCCTGGAATTTTGACAGGCTCTTTCCGAACTGCTTTCTAGCCTTCATGTATTCAACAGTTACATCCAGAGCGCCCTGTGCGATACCCAGAGCCTGTGAAGCGATACCGATACGTCCGCCGTCCAGAGTTGACATAGCAACTTTGAAGCCCTGTCCGATTTCTCCAAGGAGTCTGTCCTTAGGAATCTTGCAGTTCTGGAAAATGAGCTCTGTAGTTGAAGAAGCACAGATACCCATCTTATCTTCAGTCTTACCAATTGAGAAACCTTCGTCACCCTTTTCAACGATGAATGAAGAGATACCGTGGTTGCCCTTTGACTTGTCAGTCATAGCCATGACTACGAATACGTCAGCATATCCACCGTTAGTGATGAATACCTTAGCGCCATTCAGCAGCCAGTAGTCCCCACAGTCCTCTGCTCTTGTCTGCTGTCCGGAAGCGTCTGTACCAGCGTTTGGTTCAGTCAGTCCGAAAGCGCCCAGCTTCTTACCTGAAAGCAGGTCTGGCAGGTACTTCTTTCTCTGTTCTTCAGTACCCCAGTTGAAGATAGGCCAGCAGCACAGTGAAGTATGAGCTGAGCAGATAACGCCTGTTGAAGCGCACTTCTTTGAAAGTTCTTCAACAGTGATAGCGTATGAGATGTGGTCTCCACCTGCTCCGCCGTACTGTGTTGGGAACGGAACGCCAAGAAGTCCGTACTGAGCCATCTTTTCTACAGTCTCTTCTGGGAATCTATGTTCCGCGTCGATGTCTGCAGCAAGAGGTTCTACCTCAGTTTCGGCAAAATCGCGTACCATTTTTCTTACGAATTCTTGTTCCTTCGTCAGTGAAAAGTTCATTATATTGCCTCCTTAATTAATAATAACATTTGTTACTTTTATAACAAACTATACCACGCTAATTAAAACATAAATCCCCCTCCTTTACAAGGGGGATTTAGTACTTTTTTACTATTGATATACAACTATTTTGCTGTCTTTATTTCTCCTTCAGAGAGCCTTTGCGGTAGGCTTCGACCAGCGCTTTCAGTTCCTCTCTTTCCCGCATGAGCTCCAGCCCCAGATCCGTATCGCCCACCAGCATTCTCTTAGACATATCGCGAACAACGGAAATGCGGGGATGATGGAATACCTGCGTTCCGTCCTCCTGCAGGGGACTGTACGGTTTATGCTCTGCCAGTGCCATATATCTGGAATTTATGAAGAATGTATATCCGGCTATTCCCGTCGTCTTCTGATACGCCTTGGACATTCCTCCGTCAATTATGAACAGCTTCCCTCCGCCCCGGATAGGGCTCTCGCCGTCTTTGATCTTTACCGGAACATGACCGTTCAGAATTATTGAACGATCGGGGTCAAGACCGAATTCGATCAGAATGCGGTCAACAATCTCTTCCTTCTCGATAAGCTTATAATACGGCACAGTATTTTCCTTATGTGTTTTCTTATCGTCTATGAAACACCTTTCCAGTGTTGTCATCTGATCCTTTCCGAAAAGCGGACTGTTGGCGGACAGCCACAGATACCACATGATGTCCCCGTTGTATCCCACCTCGCCATAATCCTGCGGGTTGAAATACGCATCTCTTACCAGCTCATCCAGATAATCCATATACGCCTTGCCGGAGAGAGTGCGGCCGTTCACAGTACACTCCTTGAAGGAGCCGTCCTTATTCATAGGAATGCATCCATGGAAAAGCAGGTTACCGTTGCAGATAGTATACAGTGAGCCGTGAGTAAACATGAATTTGATATGCTCCTGCAGCTTATCGTTAAAGGTAAAGCCCGGTTCTATCGCCTCCAGCATCCCCCTTTCATCATCGGTAAGCCGGTAAGGATCTTCAGGATCTATGGTAGGGAAATTCGTATCGTTCAGCGGATACTCGCCGCTTGGCAGAGTGATGGTTCCCTTCTCATAGTCTATCTTATCCAGCAGGAGCCTGTTTTCCAGATGGTACTCCGGGTGAGCCTTTATCCTCTGCCCCTCGACCTTGAACTGGCATATGGAGATCGCCTTGTTCATCTTGGCAGCCAGCAGGTCATCTATCGGGTCAAACTTGTTCTCTTCAATGGTCTTAGGCATCCATGTGGTACACGGGTCATCACCGTAAACCTTTTCGGCCATTGTTGCCAGCGGTCTCAGGTTTATGCCGTACCCCACCTCCAGCATGTCGAAGTTGTTGTATTTGATATTTATCCTCAGCACATTCGTTATGCAGGACCAGCTTCCCGTTGCCGCGCCCATCCAGAGAATGTCATGATTGCCCCACTGGAAATCAACATCATGGTAATTCATGAGATAATCCATGATCTTGTCAGGCGCCGCTCCTCTGTCCCAGATATCCCCGATAATGTGGAGCCTGTCGACAGCCAGATTGCTTATCACCTCGGTCATCTCAACTATGAAATCTTCCGCTTCATCGCATTCGATAATAGTGTCGATTATCTTGACATAATAATCCCCCATATTGTACTTGGAATCGGCATGGAGCAGTTCATCGATGATATACGCATACTGCTTCGGCAGCCTCTTTCGGACCTTTGACTGAGTATACTTATTCGTGACTGATTTCAGAACCTGCGTGAGTTGTCTGATGGCATCCTTGCACCATCTGTCGAAATCCTCCTCGGCTTCCCGTCGCCGGGCGATCTCTGCCTTTGCATTATATACCAGAGCCGCGAGGGCATCTCTCTCTTCCTTGGAAAGTGTCGGTCCGAAGATATCATCTATCTTATCCCTGATCACGCCTGACGCACTCTTAAGCATGTGAACGAATGCATCATGCTCGCCGTGAAGGTCGCTGAGGAAATACTCTGTTCCTTTAGGCAGACTCAGAATGGCACTTAGATTCACGATTTCTTCTGTCGCGGACTTGATGTCCGGATACTGTTTCGACAGATTCTTGAGTAATGCTCTGTTTATCAATTTCTTCCTCCTTGCACAAAATTCTGGCTGTTTGCACACGAAATCCCGGTATGTCCCATGTGTCCCTGTGCCGTTCTACTGCTCTGCTGTTTTACTGTCTTGCTGTTCATCCCGCTTCTTTTCCTGCTCGTACTGCCTGTCACGGATTTTCCGGTACAGCATCAGAAGCACCAGACCCCCCGCGATGAAAACGATGGCAATAACCAGCGCGATGATTCCTAAAACTATTGTATTACCCATATGTCTCTCCCGTCTGAAAAAGCCCGCCTTGCCTGGCGGGCCGCATTTCCTGCTATTTTGCGTATCCTGTGAATTTTTTCTCTTTAGCCGTGGGGCGCAGAACATCCTCTGACGCCGGCTGAGGATTGTACACTCTGTATTCGCCGTAATCATTTTTATCAGAAACAGGTATCAGCCCTGACAGAGTATATCCACCCTGCTTCTTAACACAATCAACCCTGAACAGATAATTATCCGTTCCGACTATTCTGAGAAGAGTAACGATGGAAACATCCTTCATTTTTTCCGAACCGAGAATCTTGAATGATCTGAGATGCGTTTTCGAAAGTCTCTCCTTTACAGCTTTCTCTGCTGCCTTATCTCTTGATTTTTTCTCACCGGCCATCGGTCTTTCCCTCCTGCTTCAATCAGCGGTTTACAGATATATGATACAAAAAATGCACATACGCGTCAACGGGATTGTTTCTTGTTTCTCGCTTTAGAGCGTGCATGCCGCCTGCTGTCAGCCCTCTTTCTCGCATCGTAACGCTTCTTTGTCTTAGGCTTCATTACCGAATATCCGAACCTTCCGATTTCCCGTTTCTCCAGCGGATAGTAGTGACCGTGACAGTATGCGACAAGTCCGGCCTTTTCGAAATGAAGTGCGCCGCTGCCGTCCATTATACTCTCATCCGCCGAAACGCTGACTATTTCCGCCATAAACATATCGTGGGATCCCAGTTCCTTAATCTCGGTTACCCGGCACTCTATATTTACAGGCGATTCCCCTATGGACGGACACTTTACACACCGGCTCTCGACCGCCGTGAGCTTTTGCTCACCGAACTTGTCAAAATCCTTCCCCGACTTGACGCCGCACCAGTCTGTCGCAAAGGCAAGAGCCTCCGTGGTCAGATTGATCACAAACTCTCCGGTTTCTGAAATAATATCATGCGAATATCTTTCTTTTCTGACAGAAATATATGTCATAGGTGGATCCGAGTTTATCACTCCTGTCCATGCAATTGTTATGATATTCGGTTTTTCTCCTTCTCTGCCACAGCTTACCATGACAGCAGGAACGGGAGCCAGCACAGCTCCCGGATTAAGTTTGATTTTGCTCATCAGTCCTCAAAAGCCTCTCTCCAGGCATCCTCCCTGCCGTCGCGAAGGTCATCGAGATTGTAAGGTGTCGCCTGATACAGGTAATAGTTAAGCCAGTTTGAAAAAAGCAGCGAAGCGTGCCCTCTCCAGCGGAACAGCACCTCTTTATTCGGGTCATCATCGCGAAAGTAATTTGCCGGAACATCTATATCCAGCCCTTTGTTGATATCTCTGAAATATTCGTCTGCCAGAGTGTTCTTGTCGTACTCCTGATGCCCCAGAACAAAAATCTGTCTGCCGTTTTCAGTAGATACGATATGAGGTCCCACCTCATCCGACTCTGCCAGTATGCGCAACTCCGGGTGCTTCATGATATCCTCCCGTCTCACCTCCGTGTTGCGGGAATGAGGTGCGTAGAACAGCTCGTCAAATCCTCTCATCAGAGGATTATGCGGTCTGAGATTTCTGTGTTCAAAAACCCCGAACACCTTCCGGTCAAGAATGTGCTTGGGGATCCCGTAATAGTAATAAAGTGCCGCCTGCGCCCCCCAGCAGATAAACATATTGCTGTACACATGAGTTTTGGCGAATTCAAAGATCTCACACAGTTCAGGCCAGAAATCGACCTCTTCAAATTCCATCAGCTCCACAGGTGTTCCGGTAATGATCATCCCGTCGAAATAATCATTTTTGAACCCTTCAAAGGTCGTGTAGAACGACTCCAGATGCTCCTGTGAGGTGTGTTTTGATGTGTGCGAATCCATGCCCACAAGCTGCATTTCTATCTGCAGCGGACTGTTGGCGAGTACGCGGGCAAGCTGTGTCTCGGTGGCGATCTTCGTCGGCATGAGGTTAACAATGATGACCTTAAGGGGACGAATATCCTGAGATGTGGCTCTTGCCCTGTTGATCGTAAATATATTCTCATCCTTCAGCGCACTGGCTGCAGGAAGTCTGTCAGGTATAATAAGTGGCATTTCTCAGCTCCTATCGACGCATTCAAGTGCCTGTTCAATATCCGCAATAAGGTCTTCCGATGACTCAAGTCCACATGAAAAACGAATAAGATCTCCTCCGATCCCGGCCGCTTCAAGCTCTGCCTCCGCCATCTGCCTGTGTGTCGTATTTGCAGGGTGCAGGCAACAGGTTCTGGCATCCGCAACATGGGTCTCGATTGCCGCAAGCTTCAAATTCTTCATGAAGGTCTCAGCCGCAGCTCTTCCTCCTTTGATCCCGAAGGAAACAACTCCACAGGTGCCCTCAGGCAGCAGCCGCTTAACAAGCTCCGCATATTTGCTGTCCGGGAGACCCGGATAGTTCACCCAACTTACCTTGTCATGGCCTTTCAGATATTCTGCAACCGCCATTCCGTTCTCGCAGTGCTTCTTCACTCTGACATGGAGGCTCTCAAGCCCTATATTGAGAAGAAAAGCATTCTGCGGCGCTGCGGATGCTCCGAAATCTCTCATGAGCTGAGCCGTTGCCTTTGTAATATACGCTCCCTCCATACCAAACTTTTCCGCGTAGGTAATGCCGTGATAACTCTCGTCCGGCGTACAGAGTCCCGGGAATTTTTCTCTGTGAGCCATCCAGTCAAATTTCCCCGAATCCACGATACATCCTCCCACCTGGGCACCATGCCCATCCATGTACTTTGTCGTTGAGTGCGTAACAATATCCGCACCCCACTCAAAGGGTCTGCAATTTACGGGTGTTGCGAATGTATTGTCAATAATAAGCGGAACACCGTGTTCGTGCGCCGCCTCTGCCCAAAGCGGTATATCCAGGATATCCAGAGAAGGATTCGTAATCGTTTCACCGAATACAGCCTTCGTATTATCCCTGAATGCGGCATTCAGCTCTTCTCTCGTGGCCGTAGGAGGAATGAAAGTGAATTCCAGATTCATTCTCTTCATGGTGACCGCAAACAGATTGTATGTCCCTCCATACAGAGACGATGAAGCCACCACATGGTCTCCTGCGGAAGCGATGTTGAACACGGCGAAAAAGTTCGCAGCCTGCCCTGATGAGGTCAGCATGGCAGCCGTTCCTCCCTCCAGAGCACATATCTTGGCAGCAACTCTATCGTTTGTGGGGTTCTGAAGTCTCGTATAGAAATACCCCTCAGCCTCCAGATCGAAGAGTTTACCCATGTCCTCGCTGGTCTCATACTTAAAAGTTGTGCTCTGAATAATAGGGATCTGTCTCGGTTCCCCGTTTCCCGGCGTATATCCTGCCTGCACGCATTTCGTTTCAATGTTAAAATCTTTGCCCATATTCTATCCTCCTTATACCCCGAGCTGCTTGCCTTCGGGATGTTCGTAATTTACATGCATGAAGCTGCCGGTGGACATGGCAAGACACTTGCCCGATTCCTCATCATAAGCCTTGGCGATCAGCCTGATCACCCTCTCTCCAACCTGTACAGCCTCCGACTCTATAATAAAGGACTTGCCTCTGAATGGCTTGAGAAAGCTTATGGTCATATCTGCAGTTGACACGCTTCCTTTGGTCAGAGCAATGGCGTTTATTCCCATCGTGGTGTCCATCATCGCGGAAATAACACCGCCGTGAACTTCGCCTCTGCCGTTATCTTCCCATTTGAACTTTCTGTATTTGACTTTGACCGTCTTCTTTTCAGGATCACAGTCAACATACTGCGGGTCAATCATGTCATTAAGCATTCCGAAGCCATATCCCTTGATTTCTCCGATGATATCCTTGACACGCTGTTCAAAATTTATGTTCTTTTCCCTGGTAGCCATCTGACCCTCCTTCCGACATACAAAATACAGGATAATTATACATTATGGATCACGAAACCTCAATCAGCATTGCTTTGAGAAAGCCCGGTAGCTCATACTTCCTTTTTCCTGCACCGAACCCCTCTCTTATTACTCTGTAGCTCTCCGGCAGACTGTCCGCCGTCCTTATGGCTGCCGCAACAGCGGCGCCGGTAGGTGTAACATATTCTCCCTCTGCATCAATCTCACGCAAAACCAGACCATGCTGTTCGGAAACCGCTCTGACAGCCGGAACCGGAATGTCCAGAATCCCGTGTGCACATCTCACTGTGCCTCTGCCCTCGCATAGTTCCCTTATTATGCACTCGTTTATGTCCAGATCGTCCAGGCAGACAGCAACGGCGATAATATCCGCTATGGAATCCAGCGCCCCAACTTCATGAAAGTGAACTTCATCCTTTGTGGTATCATGAGCCTGTGCCTCTGCCTCTGCCAGTATGCTGAATATTTCGCACGCCAGCTTTCGGGCGGTTTCAGTCATCTCGGCGGAATCGATGATTTCAATCACCTCTGCCAGATTTCTGTGTACTTCCTCATCGTGGTGGAAGTGCACAGCTTCTTCCGCCGGTTCTCTGTTCCCTTCCGCTTTGTGATGGAAATGCACAGCTTCCCTCTCCTGCTTTTGCTTATGCCCGAAGAGGTAGTCCATATCATGGTCGTGATTGTCGTACTCTCTGTCCAGCTGTACATCAAAATCACAGCAGTCCGTTTCCTCTATTATCACCCGGCCGACAGCGATCCCGAATCCGTCACCGGGAACAGTATCGAGCACTCTTCTCAGCACATTCTCATCAGCGCCGAGATCCAGAAGTGCAGCGACCGTCATGTCGCCGCTGATACCTCTGCTGCAATCAAGATACAGCATCCTATCCATCTGTCTTCTCCTCCGTTCTGCTTCCTCTGACCGCCAGCCTGTTGATCTCCGTTGCCATATAACCTCCTCCGAATCCGTTGTCGATGTTTACAACGGCTATGCCGTTGGCACATGAATTTATCATGGTAAGAAGAGCCGAGATCCCTCCCATGCCGGCACCGTATCCCACCGAGGTAGGAACCGCGATGACCGGGCAGGAAACCAGACCGCCTATCACTGATGCCAGAGCTCCCTCCATTCCTGCAACTGCGACGATACAGTTGGCATCCTGTATCTTATCCATGCTGCTCATCAATCTGTGTATGCCGCTGACACCGATATCGAATATCCTCTCCACCCTGCTTCCAAAAAACTCCGCTGTCTGCGCCGCCTCCTCTGCAACGGGAATATCGGCGGTTCCTGCGGTGCATACGGCGATCCTCCCGACATGCTCCTTGCCATTCTTCTCCAGCTTGAGGATATGGGATATCGGATCGAAAACAATGTCGGGCACTGCTTCCCTTACCAGCCGGAACTGGTGCTCATCTGCCCTTGTGCCGAATACTTCCCCGTTCTTTTCCAGCAACCTTTCAAATATATCTGCAAGGTATTCGTCGGGCTTTCCGCTGCAGTAAACAACTTCGGGAAAGCCGGATCTGATCTCCCTGTGGGTGTCCAGCTTGGCATAGCCCATTTCCAGAAAGGGTTCCTTTCTGAAGTGGCTCTCCGCTTCCTCAATGGATATTTCTCCGCTCTTTACTTTTTCCAGAATCTCTCTCGTATCCATTATTTGTTTTCCTTTTTTAAATTTGCCGATTTCCATTATAACATCCGTCTGTTAAGAAGTAAGTATTTTCTTATATTCTCATTTTACAAGCATATCCTCTCTATTTTCTTTTTATCATCTGTCCTTTGGGAGCGGCCTTTTTCCGGCGATAAATTCATCCACATCGATTCTGATCATGTGTAATGCCGATAGCATTTTCTCGGAGAATTCATATTCCTGTCCGCTCTGGGTTTTCATTAAAACATTCATGGCTTTTTCTCTATCCTCATGCCCCTCAATGAGTATAGCCTTCCCCCTGCCCGCAATATAACGGTATGACATACCGTTCATACATGGTTTAGGTCCTTCAAATGCTTCCACATCACATTCGAGCCGGAAACAGCAATCCGGATTTTGCATAATCACATTGATCTTATAAGCTTTCTCTGCACTGTGAAGATACAAAACCGGCTTGCCATTATCGATCTCGTAGCCATAATTCATGGTTACGATGTACGGTCTGCCCTCATCTACAAGTCCCAGGTGCAAAACCTTAGCCCTGTCCAGTATTTCGGCTATTTCATTTATATCAGTTACTTCAAGCTCTCTCTTTGTCATCTCTCAACCTTTCCTTTACGATGTTTTATGGCTCCTGTATCGGTCACATTAGTGCATGATATTATGCTGTTTGAGGTGCTGTGAATCGGTGCGATAATCAATGTCATCCACAGAGTTATAAAACAGCGGTTTGATCCTGAAATAATGAACTGACCGGAACATTTCCGGAAACTCTGTCATATTTAAGGATAATTTATCTTCATTATTTTCAATCTGTAATATCCTGCTATCATGTAAGCTAAATGAAATATTACTTTTTCGGTCCCTAATATAATCCATATCCTTAATCTCCGTAAATTCCGATTTGTAACTCGGTTAAAAACATAATAACACATATTTATAATAACGAAAAAAAGCTTATGGAAATTAATCTTCCACAAGCTTCTTATTTACGCTTTCTTTATCGGATTTGTCTTTTCTTTATTTATCCCTTCGTTTTTTCTTCTAACTCAAGCAAATATCTGTCATAGTCAGACATAAACAATCTGTCCTGAATTACACGATATTTCTCAAATTCCGTTTCTGCGTGGAGTTTTGCCTGTTCTGCACTTATCTTGCCTGCTCCTGTGAGAATTTCAGTACCGTTAAATTCAAGGAAACCGTCAAGTCTTTTCGCCCAATCCTCCATACTCATAGGAATATGACGTTCGGCTTGTAACTCGGCATAATCGAGATACAACGATACAATACGTTCCAAGAAAGACAATTCTTTTTCAGTAAGATAGTTTTTTGCTACAGATACATCGCTTTTCACTATTTTACCATCAGGAGCATTCTCCCAAGAGGTTAGCCCCATATGTTCCTTTTCCGCATCCGCTCGTTCAACAATCAGTTCCGCAGCAGTATGTCTGTGCGTGGCATAGTGCATTTTGTTCTGCACAGTTTTGAAAAAGAGTCTTGTGGTTTTTGCATCTTTATCATAGTCGAAAGCTGTTGCATAAAGGTCTGTAACCTTTTGGTAGAATTTTCGCTCAGACAGGCGAATTTCACGAATGTACTCTAACTGACGGTCAAAATATTCATCTGTGAACATCGTGCCCTTCTTCAGACGGTCTACATCCATTGTCCAGCCCTGAATGGTATAATCTTTTACAATTTGACCTGCCCATTTACGGAATCGAACTGCTCGTTCATTATTAACTTTAAATCCAACTGCAATAATTGCCTGAAGATTATAGTGATTTGTTTGATAATCCTTCCCGTCGGCGGCAGTTGTTAAGTATTTCTTAATAACTGAATCCTCGACTAATTCGCCGTCTTCAAAGATTTTTTTCAGATGTTGATTAATCGCAGACACAGAAACATCATACAGCGTTGCCATCATTTTCTGTGTGAGCCATATATTTTCGTCCTCATAACGCATTTCGAAACTATCTGCCTGATTTCCCACAGAAGCAACATATGTGAGATATTCCGCAGCACTTGAGCGAATACTTATTTCATTTTTCTTCTTTGCCATTTTGGGCACCTCCATCAAAAAGTGTCACCATCGGTGTCACTTTTTCTTTTTACATTCATCTATTGCAAGCCAAAACATATAATTGTAATCAAGATAGATTTCTTCAAATTGAATAATTTTCACACTTTTACTTGTGTACCTTAGTCAACAATACTACCGTCTCCGCAGTAGGCCGCATCCAATCACACTTCGCCTATGGCTTGTGTTATTGGGCGTCCCTTGCATGAGACGTACCTCTGCAGTCGCTTCGTTTATGCTCGCGACAGCAGGGTTACGGCTTCAATATGTGGTAGATAGGCTATTTTGAAGCATTGTCGTTGATCCTTGAAAAAGCTCCTGTTTTCAAGCTTTAGCACACTTTGTGATCATTCTCGAAAATCCAAATAGCCGCTTCGCATAAGTAGGCTACTTTACTTTTTGCCGTGTGTCTGCATGTACTCATCCGCGAGTTCTTCAGCAAGATACTGATCGCTCATGCAATGAAGATCCGATACTCCCTCGCTGATCAGAACATACAGTTCCGAACGGTAAAAGAAATCCATCGCGTTGTCCAGAGACATCTGCATTTTTTCAGCAAAGCATTCTATGATTCTTGCATATTTCTTCTGCATCAATACAGGACTGGCATTCATAGTTTCTCACTCCCTTCATAGTGCAGGCAGGACAGTGCTGCTTCGCTTCGAAAAGCGATCTGCAGGCTGGGCTTCTCATACCGGAGTCTCTTTATGGCTTCTGCCTTGTCTATCAACTGCTCATAATACAACTCTACCGTATTGAAAACCCTGTCATTGGCTACACCGCCGCTGACGATATCATAATCGGATGTGTCATGTCCGCTTCTGCAGGAAAGAATGAAATCCAACCATTCTTCCGAATAGGTATCAAAACGAAGGATCTTAAGGCTGCCGCAGCCTGATTCATCAAATCGATATTTGGAAATAATACCATCCCGGTTTCTTCTTAGAAATTTTCCGCACCATGGCTTTGCCTGATCATAAATCGGTGTCGTGTAGAAACCCTTTCCGAAGTCAACATTTTTTCTGGAGTGAATAAGATCGGGGTCCTCGATTGTAATATAGGAACCGTGATACAGGATCATATGCTCACACCCCTTTCCTTCATGACATCCATGATGTCGCTTACAATATAATCCTTGCTCTGTGTGTGAAGCGCTTCATACTCCGGGGCAATGTAATCCTTCATGATGCTGCTTTTATCACAAAGTATCCTGTAAACCGTTCTCGCATCTGTATGCAACGCAGCTGCAAGGTTTTCAATGCAAAACACTGCGAATTCCAATTCTTTGTTTGTCTTGATCATATTCTGCTGCAACATCGGAGGTTTCTCCTTTAACACTCTTTTTGAACTGTATTTATTATTACTTCTGCGTGGCCTTCCGTTCTCATCGGTAATGACATTGCTGCGCTTTGCCTTTTCTGATTTGACTTTCCGGAAATCTTCATCACTGATGATCTGAGGGTGTGCTTCCTTCATTTGGTAATAATACGCCTGCGTTGCCGAGTCAAGCAGTGTTACCGTGCCGGTATACTTTTCATTCTCAAGCATTTTCTCAATCGTGCGCTTGCTCCATTTTTCCTTCCCAGTCGGAGACGGGATTCCTTTTTTATGCAAGTTCTCAATAATCCCAAGGATACTATATCCGTCTATATACCACCTGAAGATTTTCTGTACGACTCCAGCCTGCTTCTCATCAATAACGAGATCCCCATTTTCATCCTTCGTATATCCGTACAGTCTGCGTCTGTAAAGCCCGGAAGATCCGCTGGCAGCTCTCTTCGCCAGCCCCCATCTGATGTTTTCGCTCCGACTTACATTCTCTGCCTGTGCAAATGATTCCAGAACGGAAATCATCAGATCACTGTCGTAGTCATTTGTATCTATGTTCTCTTCCATAAAGATGATTCTGGTACCGGCAGCCTTCAGCCGTCTGACAGCATCCAGTGTTTCCGCGGTATCTCTGCCAAATCGGCTGATGCTTTTTGTCAGAATAACATCAATGTGTTCACTTTCACATTCTCTGATCATCCGGTCAAATTCCTTGCGGTGAACCTGTCCGTTTGCTGATGCGATATCAATGAAGACTTCTTCCAGACTCCACTGTGCATCAGAAACAGTCTTCACCAAGGTGGATATCTGTGCTGTCAGGCTGTTCAGCTGGTCTCTTTTATTTGAACTTACACGACAATATATACCTGCTGTCTTCTGCTTCTGCTCATGCTTTGGCGGTATGTACCAGACTTTCTTTTCCACGACCCGGTGTCCTTTCCTTCTTTTAGCCTAATTATATCAACGCTTTGTGCAAATGACAAGTAGGCTATTAAAAAGCGAGGACATAATCTTTGTCGAGGCATAATCCTTAGTTTCCAGAGTTTTTCCGACTAAATCACATTTTGCTGGCTTCTCCAGTGGCATATATCACTGTATTTAACCACTTCTTTTTACCATCCGCCATTCCATAGTTTCGGCTCATAACCATCATCGTATCCTTCACCCTCGCATGCCACGGGTTCGAATCCGTTCTCCTTGCACCATGTTCCAACCGGGTCTCTATCGTCCATAAAGTCCTCGACACACGGCTGATAATACTCTTCGCAGGTGCAATAGTATTCAAATTCGCAGTCGAGATATTTTCTCAGCTGTTTTCTGTAATGGTCTCCAATCGATTCCTTTGTCATGAAAGGATTCTGTTTCAGTGCCCGGGCAAGTGTCCTGTCAATTTCAATATGCTCTGTCGGCATCAGCACGATTTCCGCCTTGTAATGACAATCGACTCCACCGCTTCCTGCATCCCAATATGCAGTTCCTTCCCAGGAGCAGATGAATTCTTCTTCCTTAAAGCTTTTCAGCCCTCCCAGATCGCGTTTCTCCCACTCTTCTTCATTATCCCGTGAATACAGCTGAATGAAGATTACCGTTACCCGATCCGCCATTCTCTTGTTAAAGCTGCATTCCTTCTGTATCTTCCCGGACACTTCCATGAAGTCACTGTCACTACCGATGGCATCAGACAGGCCGTTTGCAAGCAGGCACAATATCGCGCTTGCGGTTTTCCTGTCGCATGCTCCGGATTCCGTCAGCTCTGTGAACACCCCGTACGGATCATCTGAAAGATAGTTCGGTCCATTTTCATCAATCAGATCCTTTAGTTTGTCTATGATATCCACGATCGAATCAGCCATCAGTCTTCCTCCCGCTCCGTGTTCAGAAAATCGAGCAGTTCCTCATATGTCCGCTTGCTGTTTGCCAGCGCTTTAATCAGTTCTTCACTGCGGAGCGCGTCCCTTTTGTCAAGCAGATCACTTAGTATCTTCACTGCAGCGTCATGCTGTTTCTTCGTTTTGCTCACCTGCTCCTGCGCCTTTTTGATCTTCTGCTCCAGCGCTTCCATCGATGATTTCCTTGCCATCGCCCCTTCCTCCTCAGATCCCTTTTTCCAGTCTCTCGCTGATCTCATCCGCCCTGTATTTCACCTGGCCCTCGTCGATGCCAAATGCTTTCAGGATGCTCTTCTGCCGCTTCGTGACCGCATGATCCAATCGGTACACTCCATCCAACTGGCGTCCCATCTCGATCTTGTCCAGTTCCCGGATGGCCGCCGGTACCGTCATGTAGTTCGATTTCTTCGCCTGCTCTTTCATCTCCAGCCTCAGGTAGTTGTACATGCGGTTTCGTATGATCAGCGCGATGAATTCGATGAAGATCTTCGCTGCCAGCGATTCATCGGAGCCGGTCCGCAGACAATGGTTCCCAAGGAATGTCTTGTCTGACAGGAACAGTTTCTCTGATGCGTCCCGCCCTTTGTAGATCTCCAGCGCCTCTTTCGCAGTCATCTTTTCAGAGGTGACGATGACAAAATATCCGCACAGTTTCAGTTCCAGTTCGATGATCGGCACCTTCTCTTCGAAGTACACGAACTTCTTCACTGCCTGTGCCTCTTCCGCTCTTCCTTTTCCTGACCGTTTCTTCGCATCCTCGTCATAGGTCAGTTCGAAGTAACTCTCCACCCCGGCTCCGAAGTCCTTGAACTGGTTCAGATGCTTCTTCAGAAAATCGGTCAGTTGATTGATCTTCTTTTCTACTTCTCCTCGCTCATGCGCTTCCAGGCCTGCATCATGGTACAGATGTATGTATCTCGGCTTCTTGTCTGTCGCGAACAGCTTTTTCTCCAGTGTCTTCCCATAAACTCCGTATGCCGGGATGTTGTTGGCTCTTCTGGTTTCAAAGCTCCCTTTGTTCTCAAGCACCCATTTCTGCACCAGGTCCGCCTTCCCCTTCAGCATCATGATGAAGCTGTAGCCGGAATCCTCCAGATAATGGATGTTGTCCCTGCTGAAATATCCCCGGTCCAGAACGAATCCGATCCTGTGGTAACCGTATCCCTTCGCCTTGTCCACCGTACATTTCAGATGAGACGTATCGTTGATGCTGCCAGGATAGATCTCATAAAACAGCGGCTCCCGGTTCATCGTATCGTATATGATCGCGTAGTTGAAGATGTCTGTCTCTTCGTTTCTCTTGGAATGCCCTTTCTCCACGATCCGAAGATCCCCTGCCCGGCATTTCTTCGAAGTTGAATCGTATGAAACGTAGATCTTCTCCCGGTGGTCTCTTTCCTCGTTCCAGTCATCCAGGAATGCCGCGCTCACTTCCTCATCCATGGAGTTCAGGAAATCGCTGACTCTGGAATCGCTGTAGATCCTCATCCCTTCTGTGAACAGCGGATGACTGTACGCATACGCCGGATAGTGCTGCGCCCGGTTATCTTCCTCAATAATGGAGTAGGCCGCCAGATCTAAAAGCAGTCCCACATCTTTTGCCGGAAGATATCTTTCGAGGATCTCCGGCAATTTGTATTCGTTGATGATCTTCCTGAGAACGATCCAGGTTCCGATCCGAAGTGAACAGCTGCGGCTGGTCCGGTCTTTTTCCTGTGGCAGCTGTGTCTGCGGAAAGAACTTCAGAAAGTTTTCATTGGGCTGCATCATCGTTTCGTCTGCGGCTGACCGTTTCCCGATGGTCCTGCGACGCACATTTGTATACTTCCTCTCCTTGTCATACGTACGCTCATATTCATACTCGACATAGGTGGACTTTCCCTTGGTCCGATAGGTGATCTTGCCCTTCGCTTCTGGTATCTTCACGACCGCATCCAGATACATTTTGGCACCTCCAATATTTAGTCGTAATTCCTACTAAATATATTGTACCGCAGCGGCCATCCCGAGTCAAGGAAAAACCGACGTAACCTGTTGATTTTTCAACGTTTTCTTCGATTCTCTCACTGATATTTTTGCTCCCGTTCAACCTTTAGTCGGAAGTTCTCTGGAAATTAAGGTTATACTATCGACAAAACCCCGAATGGGGCTCCGCTTAATAAAATTAAATGAATAAATCAGGGGCTGTTATTTTTATCTGTATCCTTTAGCTTCAGACAAACTCCATAGTACCATAGTTAATATTTTCCTATGAATTTTATAATCCCCTGTTGATGAGAATATCATAATAATCATCCCTTGACAGGGAACAATTAATCAAATCAATAAACTTTTTTTGCTTAACCGCGCTTTTTAGCCACGGCTGATATGTTGCGGATTTTTCTCAACGGATATAAAAGCAATCCGCCTATTTTATATTGCCATGAGTTTCGCATCCGCTTCTTTTCATCCTTCAACTGAATTATTTTTTGCTCCAGTGCATTAATTCTTGCATTTTTCCTGCTTTCAATTTCGCATTGTTTTTTAATCAAAGAGTTGAAATACATCTGCTCAAGTGGACCACACATTTCAATAAATTTATCATATTCTTCCTTACTCAACGAATTATATTTGGTTTGCAAAGATCTGATTCGTCTTTCCATAATTATTGAAAACTGGTTGGCATACTCTGCCCACTTATGACTATGATCATCAAAAATGCGAAACATTATTAAGCATGACTGCAAATATGAATAAAGATGAAATCCGGTCAACGATATTCGGTGCTCATACGAACCCTCTCTTACCCTTCTTCTGTAATACACCTCATTCAAACATATCACTCTTCCTGCATTTATCAACAGTTGTAATGCATACGGTCCATCTTCATAAACTATTCCCTCGGGAAATGAGATCTTATTAGCAATAATAAAATCTCGTCGGGAAACTCCAACAAAGCAGCTCATAATAAAATCCTTATTGCCAACAAACTCACGAATCATGCTAATTCCATTTTGAACTTTCTTTTCGTATTTCCCTTTTCGCATACTTACACTGATCTTTTTAGGAAACTTCTCTGACAATTCATCAGTATCATAAAAATTCTCATATGAAAAATAACATATATCTAGCATATTTTCATCACAAATTGAAATAACTTTATCAAGACAACCCGGCGTAAGATAATCGTCACTATCAACAAAAGAAATATATTCTCCTGTAGCATTTTCTATTCCAATATTACGTGCCCGAGATACTCCGCTATTCTCAATTTCTAATACTCTTACATTTTCATAATATGATTCATATTCGGAAAGTATCTGCCCGGAATTATCCGTTGATCCATCATTTATGCAAATTACTTCAATATCATTAAGGTTTTGATTTAAAATACTATCCAAACATTTCCTGATATATTGTTCCGTATTATGCACAGGAACTATTACTGATATCTTTTTCATTTTCTCCAATCTCCTAAAGTAAAGCGGTGCATCACCAGGAACAATCTTGACATTTTCAGAATCCAGTGAGGATGTGCCTTTAAGAAAGTCTTTCTCCACCCCGACATCAATTATCATCATTTTAAAGAAATTTCACCTATATCAATTAATTGACGCATTATAGTTCTTCTAACTCTGATTTACACATACCCTAACAATTACATGAAAAACTTCTCTGAACAATATCTGTACTCCATTTCATCATCTTCCTGCTTTGCGAACTCAAAAAACTTTGCCGCAAAATAAAGATCAAAAGTTGCAAGACCGTAATTATACACAAGAATCCGCTCGCTATTATTCTCACGGCCTTTTGCTTTGTAGTGAAGCACATCTACTGTGTTTTCAATGCTCTTGAACTGATTAAAATACTTGAATCCACGTATCTGTTCAATTTCATCGGTAAATACTTTATCAAAGAATAAATCACAATTCTGGAATCCTAATGTCATTATAGGGATAATTGTACACCCATCTTTATAGCAGCTGTTCGGTGCAAAATCAGAAGTGGCACGCGTAAGTGCTGAAAGTACAATGTCTGAATCTCTTATTACATCTTCATATGAATCATACAATTCAAACGATATATTGGAATAGTCTTTATACCTTTCCATCAGCCTGTTTTCATGCTCATGGTATTTATGTAGCTTCAGAGTGATATTCCTTTCTTTTACCATAGGCAGAAATACATCCATGCACGCTGTCATTATGTTCCCCAGGCCAATTAAACCAACAGTCCTAAAATCCTCAGCGCCATACTTTATTGCAGACCAAGCAGCAACTGCTCCCGTTCTTAATGTTGTGATATATTCAGCATCCATTACCGCTTTCAAAACACCGGTATCTGCTTCATATAACAACAAATCACTCATCATTACAGAACGTTGCTCATCCTGTTTCAGCATGTGCCTTCCAATCATTTTAACCATGGCCAGATTTTCCGGTTCATACATGCATGGCATTATGGCGTAATAATCCCCCTCTGCCTGATTCATTCTTGTTTTCACGGGCATCATAAAATTTCTCTGATTAAACAGTGTGTTCTCGACCCACTCATAAATCTCCTGTGGTGAAATTTCTTTGCCTATTTTTCTGCATGTTTCAAAATCCAGTATCTTCACGATTAATCTCCTTCACTTATAATTAAACCGTTAACAATTTTCTCCAATTGAGCGATTTTTTCTCTCTCAGCCTTTACTTCGCTGCGTATTCTATTGATGTCTTTCTGATATTCTACTGCCTGGTCTAAGATGCCTTTCCTTTTTAACACATCTATTACCTCTTTACAGTCCAACACCTCATCGATTATCCTTCCTCTTCTTTTCAGTGTTACTATTCGAGGAAGAAACAGGCATGCTAAGAATAATCCAATATCGTTTGGTACCATTATTGAAGTTCCTTCGACATCAGCGTATTCAGGTTCTGTTATGCTGTTTGTCCAAACAGTATTACCTCCTATCATCACCTTTTCCAGCTTTTTCAAATCGTCCCAGCATTCTATTTTATGTTTGCTCTTTTCAAGGTAATATTTTCGTGTGAGTTTCTTCCTGCTTTGAAATGATTTTGCAATCTTTGTCTTCATGCTGTATTTGCCTACGAGGGTGCTACTTCCGCCGGCAGCCTCCTTCAGTTTTCGTAATCGCAAATACCTCTTTTGCAGATTTGTTTCTACATTGTCGTTTGGAATTGTTTCAATGTATTCAACATGAACACAAATACCCCTATAACAGCCATCAATATCAGCATTCACATTAAAACAACTAGTCTCATTCCATCCATAATTTCCACCCCAGAAAAGAAATGAAGTGTCTTTTTCAGAACTGTACTGAACAAATCTATCTTTATTCTCATTCTGCAGCAGTATTTCAAAGAGTTTTTCCGCTTCCCCCTGAACCATTGCAATTGAGACAGGATGATCAAAGCCCACAATTCTGCCCGTCATATTTAATGCCTTCAATGAATATCCGTAAAGAATGTATGTTAATCCATTTTCTCTGCAAATGGTATCAATCTCTCTAAGCAACACCCGCTGCATTTCATCTTTATTCATGCAAATTCACCTCTGAATTTAAACCTTCTCTGGATATTCTATCTATGTCATAATAGGTTTTTACTCTTTCCCATGCGAAAGCATTTCTGGTTTTTTCAACAGAACGCTCTCCTATTTTCTTTCCTTCTTCAGTTTTTCCAAGATAGTACAGAGCCTGTGCAAGGAAGGACATTATTTCACCATCAAATTCAAAACAATAGAGTGCCTTTTCTGCCGTCCCCTTTACATTCTCCCATTCTCCTTCAGAATCAGCCATCTTCGCCAGCATCCACAGATTGCCTCTCTGCCATTCAATATTCCACGAATAGTCTTTGTTTTCTGCCAGCAGAGCTCTTACCTTTTCTGTATCTTTCAGGTCGTAAATAGCAATTGAGATATTCCTTGCAAATTCAATTATTTTTTCATCTTCTTCCAGCGCTTCTGTCAAGGCACCTCTCTTCTTCCTCAGCTTTAATATCTTGTTGCCGTTATAGTATTTTCCTTGATTAATCAGATTACTGATAGCGAAATGAATTATGTCATCACCTACTTCTATAAGCATTTCATTTTTTCTGAGTTCAGAGTCTAACTGCCTGCTGTAATAATATTCAAAAATATCATTCAGCTTTTCGTATTCCCCTTCATCGAGCAGTAACGCTATTTGTTCCTTATCAAATGGTTTTTCTTTTGCAATATGCATTTCTGCCACAATCTTTTGAGCTTCCGCTTCTACTTTTCTCAACTTTAAGGTATAGATAAATGCCTCAAGCACATTTCGCTTTTTTCTTTCAAAGCATCCGTAGTATTCTTCCCTATTAATTTCAGGCAGGTATTTACTGGTATATTTTTCAAAAGGAGTATTCAGATCCTTACTTGCCTCATGAATGTCCTGCTCACTGATTTCAGGAATATACATCCAGCTGTCTCCATATGCAACTCTAAAGATGCCTTCTGCATTTTCGCCCACAAAAAATTCGGTATCTTCAAACAGTTCTCTTCTGCCATTCCCATAATTCTTTTTTTCATAAATAAGTGTGCTGATTCCCCAAAGCATACAGAATCGTTCACACTCCTTTTCCGGAAAGCTAAGATACTCATCTTCTATTTTCTTAAGCACCGCCTCTTTTCCAATTTCATCACAAAGCTTGTAATATTCTCTACATAGTTTCAGGTGTATTTCATAATCATTTATCGATGCGTGCTTGTTGACAAGGAAGTACGGAGAGAGCAGCTCTGTATAAACCTTGAGCATCCTCAAATACTCTTCTGTCCTGCTTTCATCTGCAGGCATTGGATTCATGATCAATAACTCAATTGCCTGTCCGCAGGCTCTTGCAGCCAGAATTTGAGATTTCATTATTGATGTTGTGTTTTTATTGACATATCGGACAATAGGATTGCAATAATATTCCGTATTTTCTTTATATACAAAGTCTCTTCCCTCCGGAATTAATTCCGGCTTGTCTTCAAGTGCCTTTCTGAGTTTTTTCCAGTTTTCGTGGGTAATGTATATATCAATATCGTCATCCCAAGGGAGAAAGCAATGATTTCTAACGGCTCCCAGCGCTGTTCCGCCTGCCAAATAGTATTTTACTTCTGTCTGCTCACAAATTGAGTCAAACTCAACCAGCATATTGTATAAGGTTTCTTGTAATTCATTCATACTATTTATCCATTATCTGCCTAATTGCATCAACCAGCATATCGTTATCTTCTATTGAATGATTGCCTATATGTCCAACTCTAAACTGTACTGAGGCCAAATCTCCTCCGTTTGGATTAACGACAAATCCATACTCCTTTTCAAGTTGAAGAAAAACCTCATAAGCATCCGCACTGTTTTCCGGGAAAATAACCGGTGTTTCAAAATTGGATAGCGGATAATCAGGAAATGATAATCCAATCTCTCTGATTTTTTTACGAAAGTCTTCCGCTATTTCCGCCGTCTCGCTGATTACTTTATCGACTCCCTTTTCATATATTCTTGTCAGTCTGTCTTCCAGCTCATACATTACTCTTATTGATGGAGTAAAAGGAGTCTGTCCGCGCTTGCCATTGCTGATATAACTCCGGAAGTCAAAGTACATAGTCTTTTGTGTAGAATTCTCGGCTCTTTGTAGAGCATTTGGTGAAGCAACTATCATTGACAATCCCGGAGCCAGTGCAAGTGCCTTCTGCGAACTTGCAATTACCAGATCAATGCCATATCTGCACATATCTAATTCGTCGGCAAGGTATGAACTGATAGCATCAACAGCAAAAAACAGCTCTCGCTCCTTACAGAAATCAGAAAGCATCTGCTTATCATATAATTGTCCGGTAGATGTCTCGTGTATATTCACAAGCAATCCCGTAAACTTTTCTTCCCCGGTAGCCTGCTCCAACATATTCCTTGTTAATGTTTCTCCCCTGTCCACAGCAAGTGGAGTATACGGAATGTTATGAATCTGACACAATTCAACAAATCTGTGTCCGAAAGAACCACCATCAATTACCAGCACCTTATCGCTTTCGCTAAAGCAGTTCATAACTGCAGCTTCCATGGCACCGGTCCCTGAACAAGCAAGCATTATTGCTTCTGATCCTTCGGGTGCATTAACAGATTCCTTTAACATATCCATGGTATGGAGCACAACCTGTGAAAATTCTTCGTTCCGGAAATACGGTACTTGCTTCCCACCAATTTCCATTGTTTCCGGATACATTTCAACCGGTCCAACCGCAAATAATTTCATACGCTTACCTCAATTCTGTTGGTTTGATAATTTTTCAAGAATTTCAATTATTTTTACTGATTCTTCAGGGAAAAGCCTCCTTGTTTCTGTTCTGCCATTTGCCAGCATTGTTGACAGATCTTTAATAAGAAACTTGAACCCATTTCCTTCAAAGTTCATGCTATATATTTCGGTTTCCTCTGCAGCTACACTGTCCAACTCAAAGTAATTAGCTTTCCACCAGTTATCTTTTAACCTGATAGTTCCGGTCGTCCCGATGATTTCCATTTTGTTCTCAACACGAATGGAATTGCCGACATTAATATTTGCCTCACCGTTAGGATATTCAAAACGCAAAGAACCAAATTCAATTCTGCCATCCTTTTCGGCGAGCTTACATTCCATATCCTCGTAATATGAACCCATTATTTTTATCATTGGGCAAAGTGCCATCGCCATAAGTCCGTAGAAAAGATCATCTACACTCTTATCCTGTTTGGATACAGAGCAGTTGAAGCTGACAATATCTCCAATCAACCCTCCCTGCGTCATCCAAAGCAGCTGGTTAAAAACTTTAAGATAAACCATTTTTACATTGTCAAGCAGTATCACATTGTTTTCTCGCGCAAGTTCAAACAGTTGAA
>JAUMVV010000081.1 GCA_030529985.1 Bacillota bacterium | reverse complement strand
TGCCAGTCATTCCACTGTTCTTCTGTTACATCCTTAAAAAGAGGGATGTCCTTCCGGTTTCTAATTGTCATGCAATTTTCTCCTCCTTATGCACATCAGTACTGAAATTTATTTTTAAAGGCCTTCATTTTTTATGTATAGCAAAGGCTGTGCCAACATGAGAAAATCGTCAAATGCCTTGCAAACACTGGTTTTGTTGAAAAACGCGTGTGCCGTATGTGGTGTCATAAGCGGTTCGCAGACCCTTTGTGAACCGCTTTCGCTATCGCATGGAATTTCTCGCAATTCAAGGCTTTTAGCTCTCAAAATGAATGTACTTGCCAAAGCTGAACCGCTTTTGCTATAGGAGGAGAGAATAACCCGTTTATGAATCTGTACAAAATAAAACGCAGCAGACGAAGAGAGTAATCACTCCCCCATGTCTGCCGCGCGGATGAAAAGGCATATTAGGGTTTTTATTAACTATCAAGCTGTAAAATAAAACTCGTATAGAGATCAAGCTCGCATAGAATAAAAATGAACTGTACTAAAAAGCACAGTCCGTTTTCCTGAACAAATAAATAAAACTACTTCGCCAATAAACCATTTTCCCGTGGATTGACACTCTTCTCATGCAGGTCTCCTGACTTGTCTTTCTCTGCTTCTGATCACCTTCCCGATTTCTCAGTGGCTGCCCTGATGGCACGATCACAAACTCCTGACTCACAGTGGCGGGTCCGCTCCGGATTTTCACCGGATTCCCTCTTAGCTGATATGCGTACATTCAGACATGGAAGTTATTCAGTTGTGCGCACAGATTAACATATGTCCATTCTGATGTCAACTGTTCTTTTGAGGTCAAGATCTGTATTGAGCAGTTATAGCCGCCATATACAAAGGTGTTATTTGCGGGAGAGCGGCTGCTTCACAACTAATACTACACAAAAATACTCCCTCCATGATAACGGTGTTTTTGTCTCACTGTCTCACATGAAGGGAGTATGAGGAATCGATCCATTGAACCGCCCCTCCTGTTTACGATATTGAACGCAGGTTATTGCTCACAGTCTTCCGATTGCAATTTATTGTCTGCGGCCTCTTTCTCGCAAGTTCTTGTTCATCACTTCCCGATCACAGTTTATTGTTCGCAATTCCCTGCTCTCAGTCTCTTGACCGCGACCTCTTACTCGCAACTCCTGCTCGCAACCTCTTGTTCACAAATCCTCCATCGCGATTTCTGTCGCAATTTCTGTTCCGGCTTAAACCAGCTCGAGGAATACCACTTCTGCTGCATCCCCCTGACGAGGCCCCAGCTTCAGGATTCTGGTGTAGCCGCCCTGACGGTCAGCATACTTAGGTGCGATTTCCTCAAATAATTTGTTCACTACTGATTCATCAAAGATATAAGCCATGGCCTGTCTTCTTGCGTGAAGATCTCCGCGCTTACCAAGTGTAATCATCTTTTCAGCCTGTCTTCTCGCTTCCTTGGCTCTGTGCTCAGTCGTCTGGATTCTGCCCTCTCTGAGCAGGTCAGTAACCAGATTTCTCAGCATAGCTTTTCTGTGAGCTGAATCTCTGCCTAATTTTCTATATCCTGGCATTTCTGCTTTCCTCCTGTAAAATATTATTGCGTGTATTGCACGCGTCCTGCTTATTCGTCACCTTCTCTGAGACCAAGACCCAGCTCTTCCAGCTTGTTCTTTACCTCATCAAGTGACTTTTTACCAAGGTTTCTAACCTTCATCATGTCTTCTTCACTCTTCTGGGTCAGCTCTTCAACAGTATTGATAGCTGCTCTCTTCAGGCAGTTAAAGGATCTGACTGAAAGCTCCAGTTCCTCGATAGTCATCTCGAGTGCTTTTTCCTTAATATTCTCTTCCTTCGGTACCAGGAATTCTTTTCCTTCCGATGAATCATCCAGCTCGATAAACAGGTTCAGGTGCTCCTGCATAATCTTGGCGCCGATTGAAACGCCTTCGCTCGGTGTCACTGAACCGTCAGTCCAGATTTCCAGAATCAGCTTATCGTAGTCTGTAACCTGCCCAACTCTCGTGTTCTCGACCGTAAAGTTGCACTTTCTTACAGGCGTATAGATTGAATCTGTAGGAATAACGGAAATAGGAGTGCTTTCATCCTTGTTCATGTCAGCAGGGACATATCCTCTGCCTCTCGCAAGGTTGATTTCCATGACGAGTGTCGTATTCTCATCAAGAGTTGCTATGTGAAGTTCAGGATTGAAAATCTCAATATCCGCATCTGCGAGTATATCTGCCGCTGTAACTTCCTTAGGTCCAACCTCGTTGATGAGTACTCTCTTCTCGTTTTCACCCGATAGTCTCACTGCCAGCTTCTTCAGATTAAGAATGATCTCTGTTACATCTTCCTTAACTCCGGGGATTGTCGAAAACTCATGGAGAATACCGTCGATTTTAACTGATGTTACAGCTACGCCCGGAAGCGAACTGAGAAGAGTTCTTCTCATGCTGTTTCCCAGAGTCGTACCGTATCCTCTTTCAAGGGGTTCTACGATGAACTTTCCGTAGTTCGGATCATCGTTTGAATATACACATTCGATTGTTGGTTTTTCAATTTCTATCACGTTTAAACCCTCCCTCTTTTATAGACTTCATGCCGGGGCAGTCAGCCTTTTAATTGTGAAATTGAGCCGGATGCAAAATCCTTCGCACCCATGCCAATGTTCTGTCAGCGGGCAAGGGCAAATATCACCCCACCTTGACAGGACATTATTTGGAGTACAGTTCGACGATGAGGTGTTCTGCAACAGGCGTGTCAATCTGTTCCCTTGTAGGAACTGAGAGAACCCTTCCTTCCAGCTTCTCAACATCAACTGATACCCATTCAGGAACTGTGATAGTCATTTCCTTAATTTCCTTGAATTTAGGAGAATTGGTGCTCTTTTCCTTAACCTTGATAACATCACCCGGCTTTACTGTATACGACGGAATGTTTACCTTCTTGCCATTTACTGTGAAGTGTCCGTGTGTAACCAGCTGTCTTGCTTCCTTTCTTGAAGAAGCAAATCCAAGCCTGAACACCACGTTGTCAAGTCTTGTTTCAAGCATGATGAGCAGGTTTTCACCTGTGATACCCTGCTTCCTGTCAGCCTTGTCAAACAGATTTCTGAACTGGGTTTCCTGCAGTCCGTAAAATCTCTTTGTCTTCTGCTTTTCTCTAAGCTGGAGTGCATAGTCGGAAGCCTTTGATCTGCCCTGCCCGTGCTGTCCGGGAGCATATCCTCTTCTCTCCATGGCACACTTTGTGCTGTAACATCTGTCGCCCTTAAGGAAGAGCTTCTGTCCTTCTCTTCTGCAAAGTCTGCAGTTAGCGTCTGTATATCTTGCCATTTAATATCCTCCCTTCTATCAGACTCTTCTACGCTTCGGTGGTCTGCATCCATTATGAGGAATCGGTGTGATATCCTTGATCATGGTGATTTCAAGACCGGCTGACTGAAGAGCTCTGATAGCAGCTTCTCTGCCGGATCCCGGACCCTTTACGTAAACTTCAACCGTCTTAAGACCGTGCTCCATTGCCCCTTTTGCAGCTTCTTCTGCAGCGGACTGTGCAGCAAACGGTGTTGACTTTCTTGAACCTCTGAAGCCCAGTGAACCTGCACTTGACCATGAAAGTGCATTACCGGCCATATCAGTCAGAGTAACTAATGTATTGTTAAAGGTAGCCTGGATATGAGCCTGACCTTTTTCAACGTTCTTACGTTCTTTTCTCTTTTTTCTGACAGCTTTCTTAACAGCTTTAGCCATATCTCTCTACCTCCTTTAGTCCTTTTTCTTTCTGCCAACGGTCTTTTTAGGACCCTTGCGAGTTCTGGCGTTTGTCTTGGTTTTCTGTCCTCTTACAGGCAGACCTCTTCTGTGTCTGATACCTCTGTAGCAGCCAATCTCCATGAGTCTCTTGATGTTCATGGAAGTATCTCTTCGCAGGTCACCCTCTACCATGTAATCGTTTTCGATAACCTTTCTGATTTTACCGGCTTCCTCTTCAGTCAGATCTTTAACTCTTGTTGAAGGGTCAATTCCGGTCTTTTCCAGAATAGCTCTGGAAGTCGTCCAGCCGATACCGTAAATGTAGGTAAGGCCAGCTTCAATTCTTTTTTCGTTTGGTAAGTCTACACCGGCTATACGAGCCATATTTTCCTCCTGTTCCCATCTTCCGTCACGCACCTGCACTCTTACCTGCGCAGAGCATAATATAAACGGGATGTTCTGTTAAATAATAACTTGCACAAACACGAATTCATTTGCAAAGGCAACCGCCGCAGTGAGCTGTTCATATATGGGTATATATATGCAGTGATCCGAACCGGTGCACCCGATTCCGAATATGAAGCCTATACACCGTGATACATATGTCTGTCCTGCACGGGATCGGTGCCGAAGTAAATTCCTTCGTGTTCAGTTGTAACATTTGATTAACCTTGCTTCTGCTTATGTTTAGGGTTTTCGCAGATAACCATTACTTTTCCTTTTCTTTTGATTACCTTGCATTTTTCGCACATAGGCTTTACGGAAGCTCTTACTTTCATTT
>JAUMVV010000016.1 GCA_030529985.1 Bacillota bacterium | reverse complement strand
TGTGAACAACAGATAACTTTTTTGTGAACAACAGACAACTTGCACTGTTCCCGGGAATATATGCTGTGGTAAAATAACCGCATATGTGGGAGAACGCCCGGACATAGAAACCGGGCCGAGGCACATATAGTGGTGAAACTTTTGAAAAAAGCAAGGAGTTCGGACCGGAAGATGCTATGGCAATGGCTGAATTACAGAAGCATTTAATGAAAATGGGGATTCCGGAAAGACAGTAAGGGATAGAGAACTGCGTAAATGACACAAAACCTGATGAATTATTTAACTGAATATGCGGATATTGATTTCCCCCGGCATCCGTTCACAGCAGTGGATGCGCTCGCATTGTGCCAGATGGCATATCTGAAGACAGAGGGAATCGTGCCGGCAGATAGTTTCATCACCTTCCGGGAAATGTTTCGGCATGCCGACAGCGAGAAGATGTATGAGGACAGGCTTTTCGGAGAAATATACCGCGAATTTATGAAAAAAATGGCAGAAGCGGAACGATATAAAGACTTAGAAGCAGGTCTGTACGAGGAAGCGGTCAGTGAACAGGAAGAGTATCAGTTCGCAGCCGTCACCTTTCGCGCACCTAAGGACAGGCATTTTGTGGCGTTCAGAGGAACCGACGAGAAGCTTGTAGGCTGGAAGGAGGATTTCAATATGGGATATATGCAGAGTCTTCCCTCTCAAGAAATCGCCTTGGCCTACCTTAACAAGATCCCCGGAAAGGGAGCTGTATTTGTCGGCGGGCACTCCAAGGGAGGAAGTCAGGCGGTGTATGCTGCTGCAAAGGCAGACAGGAGGGTGAAGAACCGCATTTCGGCTGTATTCAGCTTCGATGGGATGGGTCTGGGAGAAGAATTCTATTCGTCGAAGGAGTATGAAGAGATCAGAGGGAGAGTGACCAAGATAATTCCTGAGGAGTCGGTAATCGGAACACTGTTCGAAAGACCCGAAAATTGCCTGGTAGTACGGAGCGAAGGAATAGGGATCAAACAGCACGATTTCATGAACTGGAATATACGCGACGGACACTTCGAATACTGCGACAGCCTGAAACCGGCGGCAAGACACCTGGCGGACAGGCTTAACAAATGGATAATCTCTCTTGACGCCGCAGAAAAAGAGCATTTTGTGGGCAGCATCTACTCTTTGGTGATGGCATGCCATCCCGATGAAATATACAGCCTGCAGGATGAGGCTGTGAAAAAAGTGATTACCGTCATAAATGAATTGAGAAGTATGGATGACAATAGCAGGAGAGAAATGCGAGGGATCTTGTTAAAGCTGATAAAAGCATAATACACAACAGGCTTACATTCCTTTTTTTGAAATTTGGATTTATAATATATCGGAAATATAAAAAGAAAAAGAGGTGATCCGGTGAACGAAAACGGTAGAGTTTTTTTTGCCAAAAAAGGCGATGAAAATGGTCTGACGGATAAATTATACATGAACCCGAGGATGGCTAACAGGCATGGATTCATTTGCGGGGCTACGGGCACAGGGAAATCCGTAACTCTCAAGGTTCTGGCAGAGTCATTTTCGGCAATGGGAGTTCCTGCATTCTTTTCGGATGTTAAAGGTGATATGGCCGGAATCGGCAGACCGGGCGAAGATAATGAAAACATGAGGGAAAGATTGAATAGATTCAATATCGCGGATCAGTTCAGCTACAAGGCCTTCCCGGTAAGCATATATGACATCTATGGTGAAAAGGGTATTCCGTTGAGAACCACGGTTACTGAAATGGGCCCTCAGCTTCTCTCACAGGTACTGCAGCTCAATGATACACAGACGGATCTCCTGACGGTGTCATTTAAAATCGCAGACGATCAGAAGCTGCTTCTTCATGACACGAAGGATCTTAAGGCTTTGCTAACATACATTTCCGACAATGCAGATATCTTCAGAGATGACTATGGACATATAGCAGCCCCATCGATGGCGACAATAATCAGAGCCATAGTTGCCCTTGAGGCTGAAGGAGCGGATCGGTTTTTCGGCGAACCTGCAATAGACATCAAAGATTTTTTTCGAACGGATGCGGGCGGATACGGGATGGTGAATGTTTTAGCTTCCGAGGCACTTATAAACAGACCGCGACTCTACTCGGCATTTATGCTTTACCTGCTCAGCGAGCTTTTTGAGATTCTGCCCGAAGTGGGGGATACGGATAAACCGAAAATCGTCTTCTTCTTTGACGAAGCACACCTGCTGTTTAACAATGCATCGAAAGCACTCATGGAGAAGATAGAACAGGTCGTCAAGCTCATCAGATCTAAAGGTGTCGGAATATTCTTCGTAACTCAGAGTCCGGGGGACATTCCCTCAAATGTAATGGCGCAGCTTGGAAATAAGATAGAACATGCGCTCCATGCCTATACACCGGCGGAGCAGCGGGTTTTGAAGGCGGCAGCAGATTCATTCAGAGAGAATCCTGAATTCAATACCATTGAACTTCTGCAGAATCTGGGAACAGGAGAAGCGATAGTATCGGTGCTCGATGAGAAGGGAGTACCGACGGTTGCAGAGCATGCATACATTCTCCCGCCGGAGAGCTTCATGGGGGCGATAGGAAATGCGGAAAGAGATGATCTGGTCAAAGCTTCTCCACTATACGATAAATACAGGCAGATGATAGATGCTGAGTCGGCATACGAAATAATAAACAGAATGAAAAAACAAGCACAGCCGCAACAGGAAGAAGAGACACTACAGCAGGAGGCAGAAGGGTTGCAGCCGGCAGCCGAAATACAGCAGGCAGCATTGCCACAAGCGACAGAGCCGGATGGTAAGAAGGGCGGATTTGCAGGAGGAACTGCCAAAGACGGCAGGGCTTCAGGTGCACCGAAACAAAAGGGATCGCAGAGCGATTTCGATAAGATGAAAAGGAGTGTTGCATCCACAACAGGCAGCACAGTAGGAAGAGAAGTGGGCAAGATGCTTGGAGAGGCAGTTCTGGGCAGGAAAGGAAGAATGCTTGGAGGCAATATAGGGTCAAGCATAGGCAGAAATATTCTGGGAACGCTTCTTAAAAACAGATAAAAGGAAGAATATAGAAGATAAGAGGGCGGATAAGATGAGAAAAACGCGGATACTTGATGGTGCTACGGGGACACTCTTTCAGACCGGAGGAATGAAAGCCGGTGAGGATTCAACAGTCTTCGCACTGGCACATCCGGATATAGTCGAAGATATCGCCGGGGAATATATCGAAGCCGGTTCCGAATTCATCTACACCCCCACATTCAACCTTAACAGGGAAAAGGTGGAAGGGTTAGGAGAGACGGTGGAATCTCTGGCGGCGAAGCTGGCCGCTCCGGCACTGAAGCTCAGGGCGGAATATGCCGAAAAGGGCAGAAGCGTGCTGGTGGCATTTGACATAGGTCCTCAGGGTAAAATACTGGAGCCCTTGGGGGAATACACATTTGAGGAAGCCTACGCCTTCTTTGCCGAAGAGGCAAAAGCCGCAGAGGGGCTCGGTGCCGATATCGTCGCAATTGAGACTATGTCTGATCTCTACGAAACGAAGGCGGCGGTTCTCGCGGTAAAGGAAAATACCGGCCTGCCGATAATAGTGACAATGTCATTCGAGGCGGATGGACGAACCTTTACAGGAACGGATATCGAGACAATGGCGACGACTCTGGAGGGGCTGGGCGTCGATGCTCTGGGAATAAACTGCTCACTCGGGCCGGTACAGATACTGCCTTTCATTAAAGAACTTATGACGTACACGGATCTGCCGGTAGCCGCAAAGCCAAATGCAGGGCTGCCGGATCCCGCAACGGGGGACTATGATATTTCGGCCGGAGAGTTTGCGGAGCTGATGAAGCAGTATGTTGACGCGGGAGTTGACATGGTAGGCGGCTGCTGCGGAACCACCCCGGAAGCCATTCGCGGCATTGCCGAATATGTGAAAAACAATCCTCCGAAGGCAGGAAGAAGGGGTGGGGTCTCCCCGGCAAGCCTCTTCGGATCGGAGGAGAGAAGTGAAAGAGAGCTGAAGGTTTGCAGTGCAACAAAGACGGTCAGAGTTGACCATATAACGGTGATAGGAGAAAGGCTTAATCCCACGGGGAAGAAGAAGCTGAAGAATGCTCTCATCAATGGTGACTATGACTATGTAATAAATCAGGCCATAAGCCAGGAGGAAGCCGGTGCGGAAATACTGGATGTAAATGTGGGGGTTCCGGGGATAGATGAGGCGGCGGTAATGAAAGCTCTTGTGAAGAAGCTTCAGGCTGTCACGAAGCTGCCGCTGCAGATAGATTCTTCAAATCCCGAAACCATTGAAGCGGCGCTGAGAGTATATAACGGCAAGGCAATAGTGAACTCCGTGAACGGGGACGAAGAGGTAATGGACAGGATTTTGCCGTTAGTCAGGAAGTACGGAGCAGCCGTAATAGGTCTTACCCTGGACGGAGGAGGGATTCCGGAAACCTGCGAACAGCGTTTCGCCATAGCCCGGCGTATTGCGGAGAAGGCGGATGCATACGGTATCGGGAGAGAAAACCTGATAATAGATTGTCTGACACTGACGGCCTCCGCACAGCAGAAGGAGGTTGATGAAACCCTCAAAACCGTTAAAATGGTGAAGGAGAAACTCGGGCTCAAGACGGCTCTCGGAGTTTCCAATGTGAGCTTCGGGCTGCCGCTCCGCCCTGTTATCAACAGAACATTTCTGACCATGGCACTTGAGAACGGTCTTGACCTTCCTATCATCAACCCTAATGATGAAGATATGATGGCATCTGTCTTCGCGTTCAATGTTCTCAAGAACAGAGACGAGGGTGCCGCGGCCTTCATCCGGCGGTATGCTGAAGCAGAGCTGTCAAGACCCATCAATGCGAAGGCTGTTAAGAAGGCTGAGGGAGGAGGTCTTTCTCCCGTTGCAAAGGCAATAGACAGCGGGCTTGAAGGCGAGACCGTCAAGGCTGTGGAAACGCTGCTGGAGACCGAAGCGCCTATGGATATAGTGAACGGCGAACTCATCCCGGCTCTCGACAGAGTGGGCAGAAGCTTTGAAAAGGGCGAGGTGTTTTTGCCTGCAATGATGCAGTCGGCACAGGCTGCACAGGCAGGATTTGATGTGATAAAGAGAGCTCTTGATACGTCGGGACAGAAGGGCAAAAATAAGGGTGATGTTGTCATCGCAACTGTGAGAGGCGATATTCACGATATAGGGAAGAACATCGTGAAGACCATCATGGAGAATTACGGCTTTAATATGCTGGATCTGGGGAAGGATGTATCGGTTCAGAATGTGGTGGATACCGTTGTGAAAAACGATATTAAGCTGGTGGGGCTCAGCGCACTTATGACCACGACTCTGGCAAGCATGGAGGAGACCATCAGAGCTATACGCCGGGTCGCTCCCCACTGCCGGATCATGGTGGGCGGCGCTGTGCTCACTCAGGAATATGCTGACGAAATAGGGGCGGACTTTTTCTGCAGGGATGCCATGAAATCCGTAGAAGCTGCCCGGAAGGTTTTTGATAAGGATAAGAGGGGGAAAGGAAAATGAGAACAAGATACGGAAATGACGAACTGAACAGATTCCTGAGCATAGTGAGCATCATACTGATAATAATAAATCTCTTTGTTCAGGTCAGAGCACTGCATGTACTGGTGGTACTCTTGCTTATACTTATATTCAGCAGGGCGTTCTCAAGATGTTTTGACAGGAGACAGCAGGAGAACATGAAATACATAGAACTGAAGAACAGATTCTTCGGAGGAAGGCAGCAGAGGGCTTACAGGAAGTCCGCAAGAGCCGACCGCAGAGCGGCCGGCGAGGGCAAACGCATACTCATCTGCTCTTCCTGCAAGGAGAAGCTGAGAGTGCCTGTAGGTGCCGGAAAGATAAAGATAAAATGCCCCCATTGCGGGAATGAATTTGAGGAAACAGTTTAACAGCCGCTGAAACGGTTTATGAAGGAGGTATATATAATGTTTAATTCGGTAAAGGAAATCCAGGACTATATAAGGGAAAACAGGATCGAAATGGTGGATTTCAAGATGGTGGATCTTGAGGGCAGGTGGCGTCACCTGTCAGTGCCTGTTGAGCGTTTTACGGAGAAAACCATGGAAGAAGGAATAGGCTTTGACGGCTCGAACTACGGATATGCACCTATCGAGAAATCCGATATGGTGTTTATTCCCAATCTGAGCACGGCTGTTTTTGATAAATTTGTTGAGATCCCCACACTTACGATGATGGGGGATGTGTATGTTATAGGGGAGAAGGAGAACATTCCTTTTGACCAGTATCCGCGAAATGTATCCATGGCGGCGGAGAAGTACATGAGGGATGAAGGCATTGCGGATCAGTATATCATAGGACCTGAATTCGAGTTTTATCTCTTTGACAGAGTTGCCTATCAGGTGCGTGAAGAATCCGTATTCTGCGAGGTTGACACCAAGCAGGCGGAGTGGAATTCCGCAATGGAGGATGATATCAAGAACAAGGGCTATCAGGTGGGACGCAAGCGCGGATATCATGCGGACATTCCTCAGGACATCACATATAATTCGAGAGCGCAGATGTGCATGACCATGGAGGATTGGGGAATAAAGGTCAAGTACCATCATCACGAGGTGGGAGGTCCGGGCCAGGTGGAGATCGAGGTCGAGATGGGAGAGATGACAGAGATGGCCGATGCGACAATGGCTACCAAATACATTATCAAGAACACTGCCGTTGAACACGATAAGACCGCAACCTTCCTGCCTAAGCCTATTTATGACGAAGCCGGTTCGGGACTTCATGTTCACATGCATATGTTCAAGGACGGCAAGCCTCTCTTCTACGATGAGAAGGGATACTCCGGGCTGTCCGAACTGGCGCTGAACTTCATGGGAGGGCTTCTGAAGCATGCGAAAAGTCTTTGTGCGTTTACAAACCCATCAACAAATTCATACAAGAGGCTGGTTCCCGGATTTGAAGCTCCGGTCACTATTGGTTTTGCAACTGCCAACAGAAGTTCTGTTATCAGAGTTCCGGCTTATGCCAAGTCGCCGGAAAACAAGCGTTTCGAGTTGAGAAACCCTGACGGAACCGCAAATCCGTATTATGCGTATGCAGCAATTCTGATGGCCGGAATAGACGGCATCAAGAACAGGATAAACCCTATGGAGGGCGGATGGGGTCCTTATGACTTTAATCTGTACGAGCTGACGGCGGAACAGAAGAAGGAGATCAAGGCTCTGCCGAGAAACCTGATGGATGCACTTGACGCACTGGAGGAGGATCATGATTACCTGACTGCCGGAGGAGTGTTCCCAGAGGAGCTTATCAATCTCTGGATAGATAAGAAAAAGAGCGACTTCCAGAAGGTGAATTCAATTCCTCATCCTGCGGAATTCTCTCTCTACTACGATCTGTAGAAGAGTTAAGGGATGAGTTAAGAGCTTTCTTCCCGAAAAATCATTTTTTCTACTACCTGATTTTCAACCTGTATAAAATTTTCAATGTTCTTCAATTTAGCCTTGACTTTTTATTTGCAGGCTTGATAAACAAGCTCCTAATGACTAAAATGATAGTTGTTAGGAGCTTTTTTAAATGGGAAAAATACTGAACAGCAGTTACGGGGTCATATTCGGTGCATACTGGATAATCTATGCGATAGTGAGCAGTTTTTCATCCGTATTCATGCTGGCGAAGGGATATACAAATTCACAAATAGGAATAACGCTGGCGGCGGCAAATGTGCTGGCGGTAATACTGCAGCCACTTGTGGCTGACTTCGCGGACAGATCGAAGAAGCCGGATATTCTCGGAGTAACTGAGATTATTACCGTGTGCATGATGATATTCCTTATCGGCATGTTTGCTTTTGGCGGAGGAACTGCAGCTCTCTGTATAGTGTTCGTGCTTCTTATAGGATTTCATACGGTGCTTCAGCCTCTGTTCAACTCGTTGGCATTCAGCCTCGAACGGTGCGGAGTAGCTATAAACTACGGGATAGCCAGAGCTGCAGGTTCGCTGGCTTACTCCGTTTTTGTCGTCTTTTTCGGGACTCTGGTGGAGAGACGGGGCGTAAATATTATGCCCGCAGCGGGAGAGCTGTCATGCCTGATTCTCATCGCAAGCCTGATTTTCACGGGACATTATTTCAAGAAGGCGATGAAAGCAAATGAGGGGAGGAAGACGGATGCATTTAAGGCTGACTCCGGGGATGAGGAAGATATCGATCTTATCAGGTTTATCCGGAGAAACAGGATGTTTTTTGTGATGAACCTGGGAATTGTGGGTCTTTACTTCAGCAATTCGGTACTGAATTTTTACATGGCACAGATCGTGGACGGAGTGGAAGGCAGCACCGAAGATATGGGCAGAATTCTGGGCGTTATGGCATTTCTGGAAATACCCACCATGGTGTTCTTCAGGCAGCTTAAGAACAGGTTTTCCTGCAGATTCCTTCTCAAGGTGGCCGGCATAGGCTTCACTGTGAAGATCGCCCTCTGCCGGCTGGCGGGATCGGTTATCATGCTGTATGTGGCACATCTGTTTCAACCGGTTTCCTTCGCCCTGTTCCTTCCGGGAATGGTTTACTTCACAGATGAAGTGATGAGCAGGGGTGAGGCGGTAAAGGGTCAGGCTCTTTACACGACTATGATCACCGTGTCAACGGTCATAGCGAGTCTTCTGGGAGGCATTATTCTGGATGCGGCAGGCTCGAAGATGCTGACATTGATAGCTACTCTTATAACGGCTGCGGGAGCCGCAACAGTGATATGTGTAATAGATAAAGTAAAAGGAGGTAAAAAGAATGTATGAAGAACTAACGGAGATATTGAGAAACAGCAGCAATATCGTATTCTTCGGCGGAGCCGGGGTATCCACTGAAAGCAAAATTCCCGACTTCAGATCCGAAGAGGGGCTTTATAATGCACAGCAGAGCTATGGCATGAGTCCTGAACAGATGATTTCACACAGCTTTTTCATGAGGGATACGGAGACTTTCTTTGACTACTACAAGAACAATATGGTCTATCAGGATGCGCAGCCCAACGATGCCCACAGGGCGCTGGCGAAACTGGAGGAGATGGGAAAGCTGAAGGCTGTTGTCACCCAGAATATAGACGGTCTCCATCAGAAGGCAGGAAGCAAAACCGTTTACGAGCTCCACGGCAGCGTTTTGCGGAACAACTGCATGGATTGCGGCGCATTTTACGATCTGGACTATGTTATGGATCCCGGGCACTGCCGGGGGCACATCCCGCAGTGCGAGAAGTGCGGCGGCATAGTCAAGCCGGATGTTGTTCTCTATGAAGAGCCCCTTGATGAGCTGCAGATTTCAGGAGCTGTGGACGCCATCAGGAATGCGGATGTTCTCATTATAGGGGGAACATCGTTGGTGGTTTATCCCGCGGCGGGTTTTGTAAACTATTTCAGCGGAAGGAAGCTGGTGCTCATAAACAAGAGCAGCACATCCTTTGACGGGAGAGCAGATCTGGTGATAAGCGATTCAATAGGAAAGGTGCTTGGAGAAGCAACGGGTAATTTATAAGATGAAGGTGATAAAAAGAACAAAACAGTGGGCATTGTGCAGAACGGCGGGGTTCATATCCCATGAGCCCCGGCTGATACAGGGAGAGGGAACGCTGATGAAAATTCCCGGAATGCTGAGGGAATCAGGTAAATCGAGAGTTCTGGTAACCAGCACACCCGGTTTCATCAGGAGAGGAACGCTCCGGCCTTTTTTTGATATGCTGGAGGAGGAAGGAATCAGAGCGTCGGTATTCAGCGGCATCGATCCGGATCCCACATTGAAATGTGTGGAGGAGCTTACGACCAGGTTTATTCTCGATGACTGCCGGGCGATAGTGGCCATCGGGGGCGGAAGTGTGATCGATTGCAGCAAGGCGGCGGCGGCAAGAGCAGTGCGGCCGGGAAAGACCATCAGAGAGATGAAGGGCATATTGAGAATCCGAAAAAAGCTTCCGGATTTCTATGCGGTTCCCACAACGGCGGGGACAGGCTCAGAGGCGACTGCGGCGGCTGTTATTACCGACATGCAGGATGGAAGGGATTATAAATACGCTATAAGCGATGTGTGCCTTATCCCGAAATATGCCGTGCTGGATCCCGCGCTATCGGTGGGACTGCCTCAGGAGAACACTGCGGCGACCGGCATGGATGCGCTGACCCACGCGGTGGAAGCATATACCAACAGGTTCCCATCGGAACTTGTAAGGGAGAAGGCGCTGGATGCGGTCAGGCTGATTTTCGAAAATCTGCCTGTTGCCTTTGCAAATGGAAGCGATATGAGGGCGCGTGAAAACATGCTCTTCGCATCCTATGAGGCGGGGGTAGCGATTACGAACAATTTCGTCGGATATGTTCACGCGATAGCCCACGGGATCGGCGGATTTTACCATATGGCACACGGCAGAGCCAACGCCATCATACTCCCTTATGTGCTGGAGCAGTTCGGTAAGGCGGCGGCAAAACCTCTTTCAGAGCTTGCAAAGGCATCGGCAGGCCTCGCTCCGGGAGCCAAAACAGACAAATCGGATGAAGAGCTTGCCGCAGCATTTATAGAATCGATACGCGACATGAACGCCTCACTTGGGATCCCCCTCAAGATCGACGATCTGAAGGAGGAGGATTTTGATATTCTGATAGACAGGGCGATTGCGGAAGCCAACTACACATATCCGGTTCCTGAGATATGGGGAAGAGAAGAGTTCAGGAGAGTGCTGGAGAGGCTTTTGCCCGGTTCAGATGATTCAGGAGAATAAGGTGTTTAAGTGTACAGGTGTTTGCACTTCGTGCAGTGGCTGCGCCATCTCTGAAATGGCACAATCTGCCGGTTCAATAAAGGAAAGGATGCCGGTCTACCCCGAAGGATTCGCTGCCGATAAGGAGCAGGCAGGGCTTGGCGTGGCCTTTGATCTGGGGACAACAACGGTTGCCGGAATTCTCTGGGATCTGAAAGAGGGAAGGCAGCTGTCCGTTTCGGCTGAAGTAAATCCCCAGATAAAATATGGGAGGGATGTTATTTCGAGGATTCTCAGCTGCGGCAGGAAGGGCGAAAATGTTGAGGAACTCCGGCGCTGCGTAATCGGGTGTATGAACGGGATAATTGATGATCTGTGTGAGAAGGCGAAGAGAGGCAGGAAGGAGGTATCCGCGGTGACCGTATGCGGGAATACGGTGATGTCCCATATCTTTGCCGGATACAGCCCGGACGGTCTTGCGATGGCACCATTTCAGCCTGCCTATGAGGGGATGCTGGATATGTGCGGGAGGGCTTCCGGACTTAATATTCCGGATGATGTCCGTGTGGTATTGCTGCCGAATATTGCAGGTCATGTTGGTGGAGATGTGACGGCAGGGATTATTGCCTCGGGGATATTTGACATGGAAGGCTTGACGATTTTTGCCGATCTGGGGACAAACGGAGAAATCGTTTTGGTGAACCGTGGGGAGGGTTTTGCATGTTCAACCGCGGCAGGACCCGCTTTTGAAGGAAATGCAACCGGTCTTAAGGGGTCTGAAATAATCGATTCGATTGCCGGAATGCTGGACAGCGGCTGCATTGATGTGACCGGAAGGCTGGTTATGAGAGGCAGAGAAGGGGACTCTCTTATAACCCAAAAGGATATCAGAGATATTCAGCTTGCCAAAGGAGCAATCAGAGCAGGGATAGAAATGCTGCTGAAAAAGGCGGGTAAAGAGATTGCAGACATAGACCGGGTCATTATAGCGGGAGCATTTGGAAACTGCATCAGCAGAGAGGGTGCTGTGAGGATAGGGCTTATCCCGCCAATGCCCCTTGAAAAAATTTTTTCCGCAGGGAATGCAGCAGGGGCGGGTGCGGCAATGGCAATGGTGAATGCCGATAAGATGAAGCTCGCAGAAGCTGTCCCATCACTGATAGAGCATGTTGAGCTGGCAGAAGAGCCGGATTTTCAGTCTGTATATCTTGGTGCCATGAATTTCAGTGCGCCCCTGATTCCGATAGAACTCGATATGGACGAGTGCCGCGAAAGAGCGGAGAATCTTTTTATTGAGAGGTCCGGATTAACCGCGGATTGCGAGAAAAATGAAAGAATGCGGAGGGATGCCTTAGCATTTAGAGAAAGAATAGCAAACCGGATCCGACCCAAAGGCGGTTATTATTATTATGAGAGATTCCAACTCGATAAGCAGGTGCTTTCCGTAAAGGGTGTGGAGCTGAGATGTGCCGCTTTCGAACGGATGAACCCCGAGGCAATTGAGGGTGTTTATGTTTATGCCGTTACCGCCGGTGATTTTCTTCCGGAGAATATGACGATTATGGAACAGCTGTATGGGGATATCTGGGGAACGGCGTTTACAGATGCCGTAAGGGAAATGATAGTGACAAAAATCGGTGATGCGTGCAGGGAAGAAAATGTGAAATTTGCTGCATCTGACAGCTTCGCTCCCGGCTTTTATGGCATGGATCCGCTTGAAATGCGCAAGATACCACTGCTGATAAATTTTGAAGATCTTGGTATGGAGCTAAAAGAAAGCGGCGTGATTGTCCCTGTAAAATCCTGTGTGGGGATAGTTTTTAAAGTGAATGATAAATATGAGCCGGTGGGTAATGCATGTAAACCGTGCCGAGGCAGCAGAATGACCTGCAGGCTGTGCAGCCTTAAATAGATGGCGGGGGAGGAGGCTTTTCTGCCGTTTTTTGATCCCGGTTGAGTGTTTATCTTGTTTTTGTATCTGCTTATCTCCCTCCTGCTTTTGCCTGTCCATCCACCTGTCTGTCTATCTACCCACCTATTCTATTTGTCTGTCTTTCAGCAGCCTTGCTTTTCCGTGTTTATTTATATTTTTTGCTTTCGCCTGTCCGGCTATATTCCGGCCCTGTCTCTATATTCCGACTACCTTACCATCTTACTTGCCTGCTTTTGCTATCTTATCTCGTATGCCTTGCAGTTGACACGGCTTATTTGTTCTGCTAATATGAACAGTGTTCATAAAAGTGCGAAAGGGGTGGGGTAATGCCCAAAATAATCGAAAACCTACGAGATGATATTCTCAGCGAGTCCCTGAAAATAATCAGAGATGAAGGGGTGGACAGGCTGAGCATCAGATACCTGTCTTCCAGGCTTGCCATCGCGCCTTCTACAATCTACAACTATTTCGACAGCAAGGAGCAGATTGTGAGGGTTCTGATAAAGGCACATTGGGAAAAAGCTCTCGATGATATTGACAATATGTGCAGGAAAAAAATCAATATCAGGACTGCATTGCCGGAAATCGTTGAAAATCTTCGCAGCTGCGTCAAACCGCTTCTCCAGTTTCATATCAAAGCGGCAATAGGAAAGAACAAAAGCAGCGGATTTGATTTCGGCAATATAATTATAGATCCTCTCAGCAGGAGAATGAAACTGCTCATTACAGGTTCAGGCATACCGGAGACCGACGCAGAAGAAATGGCACCTGTTTTGTCCAGGCTGGCTATCGCATGCATGTGCGATCCGGGACTTGATATAGAAGAAATAATCAGAACAACAAGTAAAATACAGACAGAGGGAAGACAAAATGTCTAAGCAAACAAGTGAAAACAAGATACCCGAAGGGGCGAAGAACAAAGACAGAACCGGCTGGATAATGGCAATATATCTGTTCGGGCTTTTCATTGGCGCACTGAGTACGGGAAGTATTACACCTGTCAGAACTATTATTCAGAATTCCTTTGGAGCAGATGACCGGCTGGGAATCTGGATGATTACAGTATTCACCCTCTGCTACGCTGCGATCATTCCCGTTGCAGGCAAACTTGCAGACAGAATGGGAAGAAAGATCGTATTCATCACCAGCATTCTGCTCTTTGGCGTCGGCTCAGTCATATGCGGCTTTTTTGTGGAGACCGGAGGATTTATCCTGTTTCTCGCAGGACGTGCCGTTCAGGCAATAGGGGCAGGCGGTGTCATGCCGATAGCAACTGCTGAGTTCGGAACCGGCTTCCCTGAAGAAAAGAGGGGGGTGGCGCTGGGGCTGGTAGGCGGAGTATTCGGCATAGCGAATGTTCTGGGTGCCACCTTCGGAAGTGCGGTTCTGGATATTTTCGGGCAGGATCAGTGGCAGTGGATATTCACCATAAACATCCCGTTTTGCATTCTCATCATCGTCGGCGGAATCATATTTATTCTGAACAACAAGAGCGAAGAGGTCTACAGAATAGATAAGCTGGGAACTCTGCTGATGACGGTTATCATACTTTCATTGCTTTACGGCTTGAAAAACATCGATTTTTTTGATTTTCTGAGTTCTCTGACTCACAGGGATGTATGGATGTTCCTGCTTTTGGGGGCTGTACTTATTCCTGTTTTTGTACTCGTCGAAAAGAAGGCGGAAGATCCGATATTTCACATTGAATACATGAAGAACAGACAGATCATGCTGACGCTGGGCATGGCTCTGTTGGCCGGATGCTCGATGATGGGTATGATATTCATACCCCAGTTTGCAGAAAATTGCATGAGAATTCCCTCCGGTGACGGAGGTTACTTCGTAATCATCTTGGGACTCATGGCAGGAGTCGTTTCGCCTGTAAGCGGTAAGCTCATAGATAAATGGGGATCGAAGCCGGTGCTGGGAGCCGGTTTTGTCATATCGATTTCAGGCTCACTTTATCTTGCTTTTGTGACCATAAACCACATAAATATCGTCAATGTTGTGGTATGCCTCCTGCTTATCGGGCTGGGGCTTGGGCTGATTATGGGCACGCCGCTCAACTATATGATGCTTCGCCATACGAGGGATGAGGACAGCAATTCGGCACTGGCAACACTGTCCCTTATACGCTCAATCGGCACGGCGATAGCACCTGCCATAATGGTAGGATTTATTGCACAGGCAGGAGCTGCAATGCAGGATGAGATCATGAAGGAAATGCCGGACATCCCGGAGGTTCCGAAGATGGAGCAGCAGATCGAACTTTCATCCATAGTCGACCGACTTAAAGAAGATGAAGAATTTCAGAAGCAGATGGGAGATACAGACCTGGATTCCATGCTGAACATGGATATGGACATGGATGTGGATATGACATCTGCAGGAGGCGATTCAGAGCTGCCTGACAAACTTCTCAAGGAGCTTAAGGATGCCGATGTCACGACCATAACCGGGTCGGCAAAGCACATAGCACGGTATATGTTCGGAGAGTTCACACCTGATGTGATCGTGAAAATTCAGGGTGGAATAAATGAAGGTATTGACGGAATAAGCAAGGGAATCAACGGAATCGGCTCGGGCATCGCGGGTATCAACGAAGGTATCTCGGGAATCAGCAGCGGTCAGGCGGGAATTCGCAAGGGTATAAATGGAATAACACAGGGCATAAACGGAATGCAGTCCGGCATTGACAGTATTAAGAGCCGGATAGATGACGCAAAGGCAGAAGTGACGAAGATGGAGGCTGAAAAGGCAAAGATGGAGAAGGCCTTAGAATTTGCACAAAAGGAAGTCACTAAAAAGCAGCAGGATTATGATGGAATAAAGCCTGAGGATTACGAAACGGAAGAGGCTTATAATGCGGCGAAAGCGGATGCGGAAAATGCACTCAACAAGGCCGGGGACGACCTGAAAAATCTGCAGGGTGCCATTGCAGGGATCTGTAACGGTATAGATGGTATAAACAAGGGAATTGCCGGCATGGAGCAGGGGCTGAAAAATATCACGGCCAAGCAGAACAAGGCTAAAAACAGCAGGGCATCCATGAAAGCCGCCATCAGCGAGATGGAGTCTGCCAAGCGGGAAATGTACGATGCAATCAATCAGATGAAATTGAAGCAGGAACTCATGATTCGTGCCCGTGAACTCATGATAAGCATGAGGGATGATATTCCGGTCATGTTTGATGATATTGAGAGAGAGTATCTGGAGGAGATAGACAGCAGCAGTGACGATATTGAGAGCGCATACCAGAGGACTCTGAATCGCGGTTTCAGAAATATGTTCATCTGCGTGACCGTATTCAACCTTATAGGACTGCTTCTGCTCCTGCTGTACAAAAATGACAGGAGAAAAGAAGGGGAAGAGTAAAGAGGAGAGAGTAAGTACGGAAGGACTGTGCGGGGATACCGCTACCCGAAACAGCAGATCTTTTTACAACTCTGAAATTATGTAGAAAACTGATGTAGAACCGTATAAATTACTCCTGTCCTTAAATTGTTTAATTTAAGGAATACAAAGAAACAGGCTAAAACAGCATATGAGAGGATGCTCTTAGATTGTTTCTTTTTTTGTGCATTTACAGGCATCATATATAGTTGAGATTGAGCAGCTCGAAAGAAAGATTCAAAATCAAGAGTCTGTTGATTATTTTATATGAAAGAATAGTGTTATTATTCCAAAGTATACTTCGGGATAATTTATTTTAATATGGTCCGGGGATATAATTCAAATAAACAGAACATGGTAGAGATAGTGCGAAAAATGACGAGAAAAGCTATAATTACAAACATTCAGAGATTTAGCGTCCATGACGGTCCAGGAATCCGAACCACAGTGTTTTTCAAAGGGTGCCCTCTCGCGTGTCTTTGGTGTGCCAATCCTGAAAACATAGAATACGGACGGCAAATCAGCTACTCTCCTTCAATGTGCATTGAATGTGAAAATGTATTAATATTTGTGAAACCAAAGCTTTTACAAAAGTAAATCCAGGCATGGATACGAAAGCAAACATAATTGATTTTGATCCCACAAAATGTATAGTATGTGGCAAATGTGCTGAAGTATGTTCTACAGAAAGCTGCAAATTAATCGGCAAAGAATATACAGCCGATGAGCTGATTGATGAATTGAATCGGGACATGATTTTTTATGAAGAGTCGGGAGGAGGGGTTACATTCTCCGGAGGAGAACCTTTACTCGATGCTGATTTTGTGAGGGATGTCGCAAATGAATATAAAAAAAAGGGAATAAGTACCGCACTTGAAACCTGCGGTCAGGCTTCTTGGAACAGCTTCAACAGGGTGATGGCCGTGATTGACTGGTTTTTATATGATCTGAAATTTGTAGATGAAGAAAAGCATAGAAGATATTGTGGTCATACTAATGAACAAATTTTGAGCAATCTGATTAAGCTATGTGAAAGTAATGAGGGCAAAATAATAGTCAGAATTCCGATAATACCCGGAATAAATGATAGCGAAGAAGAGTTAAAAGCAAAAGGGAAATTCCTTAAACAAAGAAAACACAGAATTCATGAAGTACATTTGCTGCCATACCATAATCTGGGGCTTGTCAAATATGACAACATGGGAATAAAAAACAAAATGGAAAGTCTGGTTCCACCAGACAGTAAGTATATGAAAAAAATAACTGAAATTCTTGGGAATTTTGATTTAACAATCAGAATAGGAGGATAGAAATGGATTTACGAGGAAGCACTGCCTCTCAAAGCAGGAAGAAATGGACTGATGGATGTACCGAAAGAATTAATAGATTGAGAAACCAGTACTGGAACAGTCTGCCTGAGATAGATATAGAAAGGGCAATAGTATATACAAGGATATACAAAGAAACAGAGGGGCAGGAAACAGTAATCAGGAGAGCGAAGGCTTTGCAGGCCTACATATCTGAAAAAACAATCCGTATTGCCGATGATGAATTAATAGTAGGGACCGAGGGGAAGAAGAATCGTTCCGCGACAGTTTGTCCGGATATATGTTTCAGATGGCTTGCCGATGAACTTGACACGATGTCGACAAGGCCTCAAGATCCTTATAAGATTTCGGAGGAAGATAAAAGAATTCTCCGTGAGGAGATATTCCCATATTGGGAGGGGAATAGCATGGAGGATTACTTCACTGCTAACATGGATGATGATCTGAGAAATGTGGGGTTCGGAACTAATGTTATATTTGGTGATATCAAATCTCAATCAGGCGGTGGAGAATGGGCTGTTGGATATGAACACATTATCTTGAAAAAAGGTTTCAAGGGAGTTCAGGAAGAAGCCAGAGAATATCTTAAAAATATTGACCGTGCTGACCCTGAAAGCTGGGATAAGGTTAAGTTTTATGAGGCGGTCATTATGACTTGCGATACCGCCAGAATTCTTGGAGAAAGATATGCGAAGAAGGCGGAAGAGCTTGCAAAACATGAAAATGACAGCAAGCGCAGGGCCGAGCTTCTGCAGATCGCTAAAAATTGCAGGAGAGTGCCTTACAATCCGCCGGAGACATTCCAGCAGGCGATACAAGCTGTATGGTTCACCCAAATTCTTATTTGGGCTGAAGAAAACCAACAATCAGCATGCATAGGAAGACCTGATAAGTATCTGTATCCGTTTTACAAAAAAGAAATCGGAATGGGGACATTAAGTGAGTTGCAGGCACAGGAAATGCTTGAGTGTCTGTGGATTAAAATGGCAGAGATTATCTTTGTGGTTTCTGAAGATTCCGCAGCATATTACTCGGGTTATATTTCCTTCCATGGTCTCACCGTAGGCGGGGTAGATGAAGAGGGAAATGACTCTGTAAATGAGCTGTCTTATAAAATGCTGCAATGTTCAATGGATTTGAGAATGCACAGCCCAACAATAAATGTCAGGGTAAATCGCAAAACGCCGTATGGTTTTATGATGAAAATTTGTGAGTTGACTAAATTGGGAACGGGGCAACCGGCAATATTCTTTGACGAGACCGTTATACAGCTTTTACAGAACAGAGATATCCCGTTGAGAGCTGCGCGTGACTGGAGCGTGAGTGGTTGTGTTGAACCAAACGTTTCAGGATCACACATGTGGGCAGAAGGATGTCGATACAGTTATGCTACGGCCATGGAGTGGGTATTGTTTAATGGATATACAAAGTACTGGGATCGTGTCATGGGTGTGCGAACAGGAAATCCTGCAAATTTCAATAATTATGAGGAATTTGAAGAGGCGATTAAAATCCAGTTAGCATATCTGATCAGAATGTCAGTATTAAATACTCATATTTCAGAGAAGGCACATATGTTAAAATTGCCGAAAACAGTTCGGTCAATATGCACGGATGGCTGCCTTGAAAACGGTATAGATTGTATAAATGGGGGAGCAATGTATAATACAGGTCCGGGTCTTGAGACGACAGGGCTTGCAGATTTGGTTGACTCACTGGCAGCTATCAAAAAACTTGTATATGAGAAAAAACTGTTTACAATGGATCAGATTGTGGAAATGGTAAAAGCAGATTTTGTGGGATATGAGGAACAGAGACAGATACTTGTTAATAAGGTACCAAAATGGGGCAATGACAACGAGTATGTCGATAGTATCGCCGGCAGGATAATGACTTTCTGCGTGGAAGAAACGGGCAAGTATAAGAGTATGCTTGGTTATAGCTTTGTAACCGGGATGGTTCCGGTGATTTCCAACATACCTCACGGGGAAGTAACAGCAGCACTGCCTTCCGGAAGAAGAGAGGGTGATGGGCTGGCGGATGGGATATCACCGTTTGGTGGATATGACAAGAATGGCCCAACAGCAATCATGAAGTCTATTTGCAGTGTAGATCATACAAAATGCGGCTGCGGTAATCTTCTAAATATGAAATTGAGTCCGTCTGTATTAAACACCGAACAGGATAAAAGTAACTTCATTTCACTATTGAGAGTAGAAGGAAAACTGGGAGGCTACCATGTCCAGTTCAATGTTGTAAATACAGAAACACTGTTGGATGCACAGAAGAACCCTGATAACTATAGAGATTTGCTGGTTCGTGTAGCAGGATACAGTGCTTATTTCACAGAACTCAGGCCAGAGGCTCAACAGGCAATAATAGACAGAACCGAGTTGACATCATGGTAGTATAGCAAAACGAGCAAAAAGCATACTTTAGGATAATTACGATAATTATCGTATTGTAGTATTATACCAATGGGAAAAAGGAGGCACATAACAATGCTACACATAAACAGAACAAATGAACAGAAGGGAAATTTCTCTTTTGATGGAGAAAACAAATTTCATAGAATTGAGAAACTGCTTGAAAGGTATTGGGAATGCAAGCCCGAAGTAGATATTGAAAGAGCTCAAATATATACAGAGTCATATAAGCAGACGGAAGGTGAAGATGTGCTTATGAGAAGAGCCAAGGCTTTTTATGATTATTGTGCCAATAGAGAAATAAATATTCCTGACAACCAGCTTATAGTGGGGGATACGGCCAAGCATCCGAGGGGCGGAGTCGTAGATCCTATCTTTCACGGTGGATGGTTAAGCCAGGAGTATGACACTATTTCAACAAGAAAACAGGATCCTTACATTCTAACGCCTGAAAACAAAAGGATTTTACAGGAAGAGATTTTTCCTTACTGGCAAGGTAAATCAGTAAGCGAACATTGGCTTAAGCAAATCCCTCCATATATCAGAGAATTAGCCGTTAAGACAGGCATCATAGATGTTGAAATTAAGACACAAAGCGCAGCCGGAGAAACGGCACCTTACTGGGAAATGGCAATGGAAAAGGGTTTGGGGCAGATTAAGGCAGAAGCAAAGGCAATAATCAGCGATTTGGATGAAACAGATCCTGAAGATTACGGAAAGAAGACTTTTATTGCCGCATCTTTGATTACCCTTGAAGGCATGAGTTTGTACATACGAAGATTTGCTGAACTGGCAGGGAAAATGGCAGAGGAAACCAAAGGGGAAAGAAAAAAAGAACTTGAACAGATTGCGGAAAACTGTTTTCACTTGATTGATAATAAGCCATCAACATTTTGGCAGGGTTTGCAGTACATTTATTTCCTGCTAGTGGGTTGTCTCATGGAAGGCAATGGGCCATCATATTCACCGGGAAGAGTTGATCAGTACTTCTATCCGCTTTATGACAAAGATATTAGCGAAGGAAACCTTACAATGGCAGAGGCATTGGAACTGATTGAGACCTTCTATATTAAAACTGCAGAGACGACATGGTTCCTTAGCGAAAATGCCTGTATGTATTTTGCAGGGTATCAGCCATTTCACAGCATCATTGTTGGCGGTGTGGATAAACACGGCAGAGATTGCACAAACGAATTGTCATATCTGTTTCTTACGGCTAAAATGGATGTCCAGCTTCATGGACCCTCACTGTGCGTAAGAACACATAAACAGTCACCGGAGGATTTTATTATTCATGTGGCAAAGTTGGCAAGAATGGGTACAGGCTTCCCTGCAATATATAATGATGAAGTTGCAGTCAAGATGATGCTTTTGTCGGGCGGAACAATGGAAGAAGCAAGAAACTATCAGATGGTTGGCTGCGTTGAACCTTTCATTGGGGGCAAGATGGCAAAATGGTCTGATGGCGGACATTATAATTTTGCTTCAGCTATGGAATTCGTTTTGACCAATGGTCACAGCCTTATTAACGAGAATAAGCTTCTGGGTTTGGAAACCGGAAATCCTGAAGAAATGACATTTGATGAGATTAAAGAGGCAGTAAAAAAACAGCTGGAGTATATGATAAAAGCAATCAGCATATGTGCATGTGTTAACGAAAAAGTGTGTGCAGAACTGACGCCGTATCCATTTGTTTCAACCTTTCTCGATGGAACATATGAAACAGGAAAGGATCTTACTTTAGGCGGTGTTAAATACACCATAGGACCGGCTCTTATCGGCACAGGTATTGCGGATTTGGTTAATTCTCTGTCAGCAATCAGAACACATGTATATGAAAAAAAAGATGTTAGCATGCATGATTTGATTGAGGCAATAAAAAATAACTTCGAAGGATATGAAGATATGAGGCTTATGCTCATGAACACAACTCCGATGTATGGAAATGATATTGAGGAAGTTGATGTTTTGGCCGGAGAGATGACCGATTTTGCATATGATGTGATCTCATCATGTAAATCATGGCGAGGACCTGCCTTTATTTCCGGTCTCTACCCTGTATCATCACATGTGCCTCACGGCTTGGTTGTTGGTGCGTTGCCTTATGGAAGATTTTCAGGGAAAGCCCTGGCAGATGGATGTTCACCCAATGGAGGAACAGATCATGAAGGACCTACTTCCGTGCTCAAGTCAGTATCAAAAGTTAATCATGAAGTTCATACATCAGGAACCCTGCTTAATATGAGGCTGGATCCGGCAAGTGTTGAAGGGGAGCTTGGTTTGGCCAGAATTTCGCAGATAATTCATTCATTTGTTGATTTGAACATCTACCATATTCAGTTCAATATTGTCAGCAGTGAAACACTAAAGTGTGCACAGAAGGAACCCGAAAAATACAAGTCGTTGATTGTAAGAGTTGCAGGATATAGTGCATACTTTACTGAATTATGTAAAGACATGCAGGACGATATAATAAACAGAACCATTCATACGGCATGATGATTTTAGCAGGGAAAAAGAAAAAATATGGATTCAATTAAAGGCAATATCTTTAATATACAAAAGTTTTCAATCACAGACGGCGTAGGCATTCGTACATTGATTTTCATGAAGGGATGTCCGCTTCGCTGCAAGTGGTGCAGTAATCCTGAGTCTCAAAAATATAATTTAGAAATCATGGATGTCAAGGTGAATTGCACCGGATGCGGCAAATGTGCAGTTGCTTGTGAAAATGGTGCTGTAGACAATGTCACATTTGATGTTGACAGAACGAAATGTACAGACTGTGGAAAATGCACACGGGTTTGTTTCGCAAATGCTAAAAAAATGGTAGGGAAGGAGTATACCATTGAAGAAGTAATGAAACAAATCGAGAAAGATCGTATATTTTACAGAAATTCCGGAGGAGGGGTTACAATTGGTGGTGGGGAACCCACAGCACAGGCACCTTTTGTTTCCGAATTGCTGAAATACTGCCAAAAGTCCCACATCAATACTGCCATCGAAACCTGTGGATATGGGAAATGGGAAAATATTGAGCCTGTTTTCAGGTATACGGATCAGGTATTTTTTGATCTCAAGTCAATAAATAGTGAGATTCATAAAAAGTATACAGGCGCAGGAAATGAACTGATTCTGGAAAATGCTGCAAAGGCAACCGAAGTCTGCAATCAGATAATCTTTCGTGTTCCACTGATTCCGAGGGTAAATGATAATGAAGAAAATTTGAGATTAACAGGGGAATTTGTTTCTGAACTCCAGAAAAAGCATTCAAAAAAGAATATTGCCATTGAGCTGCTGCCGTTCCACAATTTTGGAGCAAGTAAATATCGCTGGATGAATGTGCCTTACGAAATGGGAAATCTCAAACCTCAATCCAATATTGAAATGGAAAAAAACAAAGATATTATTAGAAGGGCAGGAGCGACCACGCTGTAATAGATTATGAAACATTCTTTTCGAAGAATGTTTTTTTATGCTATATACACCCTTTGGATAATAAAGAAAAACTAAATATCCTGCGGGATAGTTACCATAAAAAACACACTGTAATATACTCATGGAGAGATAATTTTTATTTATAATTTGCAATAGTTTTGTGAGGAGGTAATTATGTTACCAGTTGAGAAGCTTCCTATTGATTACGGTGGTCTTACACCGGAAATGCGAGAGGAACTTGAAAGTAGAGTTGTTGAATTTGAGCAAGAACATCAGGTTGAAGCCGCTGATGGCGGCGCAGGCTATGTTCCAATCATACGCAAGAAAGATTTCTTGATTGCAGGAACTCTTAATGCGCTGATAGTTATTTATCTTATTGTAGCAGTATTAATTATGTAAAGGGGAAAACATGTCAACAAATAATAACAATGTTCAAGGTGCAGTTTATACTTCTTTGCTTCCAACAAGAAAGAGTGATAGAATTTATGGCACATGGGATCTGACTTTTGTACAGATTTGTTTCGGTATTGCGGCGTGGTTTTTTTTAACAGGAAGTCAGGCGGGATGTCTTTTGCCTGCGTATCAGGCAATTCCGGTTATCTTGTTTGGTAACTGTGTAGGTATTTTTCTGATTTCATTCTTGTCAATCGTTCCATCAAGATATGGATGCGAACAGATGACGGTTACAGTTGGTGTTTTTGGGCACAAGGGATCGATGCTGATGCTGTTCTTCTTCCTAATTGCATGCTATCCTGCCCTGGCATTGGCAACACTAATGTTTGGGGAAAGTGCGATTAAATTTGTTGGACTGCTTGGGGGGGGCAGGTTTCTGGACGCAAGAAGGCATGGCGGTGACGCTGTTTGCGCTGTTTGCACTTGTTGGCGGAACGATAATTGCTTGGATGGGTCCTACGGTAATGAAATGGTTTACAAGGATATCTGCAGTGTCAATGGCAGTTATTCTGGCAGCACTGGTAATATATGTGTTCGCATATCATGGATTCAGTTCAATCTGGGATGCCAAACCTTGTGACACTTCATTCATTGATACATATGGTGATGATTTGGGGATCAGATGGAATAAGGCAACAGCACTTGAAGCCAACTTGGGATTGGGAATGTCTTGGGGATTTTTCTTTGGAGGATGGTCAAGACTTGCCCGAGCAGAGTCAAATGGATATCATGGATGTCAACTGGGCTGGGGTGCTTTGGCAGTTGTAGCCGGATTGTTTGCAGCTTTTGCGGCACTGGCTATTGGCGAGTACGATCCAACTGCGTGGTTTATCAAAGTTTCAGAAGATACAGGTTCAGTAATACTGCCGCTGGCTGGTATTGTCCTGTTTGCAATAGCCAACCTGACATCCGTAGCAACTCTTGTATATCCTGAAGCTGTGGCGGTCAAAGCAAAACTGCCAAAGGTTAGCTGGGTGGTTGCACTATTAGTTTCAACTATTCCGGTATTATTTATGCTTAACAATACGGTTTACTACATGGTAAGTAATGTTTACGCATTTATCGGGCTGGTTACAGGGGCATATTCAGCTGTAATGGTTGCAGATTATCTGTTTGTTTCAAAGGGCAAGTTCAGATTGAGAGAATTCTTTAGTGTTAAGAATGGTTACAGATATGCTAAAGGATGGAACCCGGCAGCTCTCATAGCTATAATTTGCGGCTTGCTTACATATTTGATTATACTGAACCCACTTACATGGGTAAGTTACTCGGGTATATTCCCATACACAACAGCAATTCTGCCAACAATTCTCATCACGGCAATTGTATATACAGTTTTGATGAAGTGCTGGATACTTAAAAAGTATAAGGTGCCATATGTGAACGATAATGAAATTGAAGCATAAAAACAAATATGGTTCATATAAAGACGTGGAATCAGTTTATGATTCCGCGTCATGCATTTTTTTGACAGCACCTTCAATGTGATTTTCATGATATAATTCCCGGGGATGCAGTATTATAACAGGAGACGGAATGGATTCAATATTGAACAGCAAAGAACTATTTGCATTAAATCAGCTATTTGCAGGACTCCACGAGAGTGAGGACTATCAACAGGCTTTTACGAAATTCCTTGAAGAACTTAAAGAACTGGTTAAGTTTCAAAAGGGTGATGTTTATTTTTACAAAAATGAGGGGAAACATATCAATTTTGAGGACTTTATTTTTGTAGATTGGGGTGAAGATTATTTGGATAAATATTTGAATGCCTATGCAGATATTGACGATGCCCTTCCAATTGTATCATTGAAGCAGCCGGTTATGTTTAGAAGTTCAGATGTTTTCATCCCTGATGAAAGGATGAAAACAAAATACTATAATGAACTTTTATTTCCCGCCGGTATGGAACACTCTATCGAGGGAAATATCTATGTGGGTGACGACGGATATGTTGCAGGCATTGGTATCCATAGACCTGATGAATTAGGGGATTTTTCCCAGAAGGAACTTGAGATAATGAAACTGTCCAGGCCTCATCTTGTCAATGTCGCAAGAAAGTTTATCAACACTAGAACAGAGATAGATTCCAGAGCATGGAGTTTGGCAGCACTGTATGATTTTGACCAGATGGGAATCTGCATTTTTGACAAAAAATACAATATTGAAGATTCGAATCTTAACAAAAATGATTTTATGAATCATGAGTATATCGGAGAAATGAACAGATCGCTTGTTACTTTATGCAAAAGCTTAAATGAAAAAATAAAAGAAAACGGCTATTCTGATGTTGTGGAAAACAATAAGGTACACAGCCGAATAACTATAGGTAGTGCACATTATTTTGCGGAGATTCTCTGCAAGAACATGGGCGAGAATGATTTTAAATATATTGCAACAGTATATGATTCTAATATCATATTTGATAGACTGCTTCTTGATGTAAAAGACAGATATTCCCTTACTGAAAGAGAATTTGACATTCTAAAATGTGCGATGAGGGGAAAGAACAATACGGAAATAAGCAAGACATTATTTATAAGTGTCCCTACTGTCAAAAAACACCTTACCAACATTTATCAGAAAATGGGAATCGAGGGAAAACATCAGGTGTTAGGAATAATCATGGAAAAATAACGGAGGAATAAGATTGTGAAGAAAGTTGCAAAAGCGGTTTCGGTGTTTTTTTTTACATTCATTATGATAATAGCATGTTTTTTTATGACAGGTTGTACACCTTCATTACTCGAGGTTATTGGCAACTACTATGAGCTAATGGGCTTCGAGGTTGAGGATATATCCATTGACATGTACGGTAAAGACTGTGAAGTGATACTCACAACTGACATGTCAAAAGA
>JAUMVV010000015.1 GCA_030529985.1 Bacillota bacterium | reverse complement strand
GAATTCCGCTTTCAGCAATCGTAACCCGCAAGGAAGTTATGGACAAGGTTAATCCTGGAACAATCGGCGGAACTTACGGTGCAAACGCACTGGCAGCAGTATCAGCACTTAAGGTTATCGAGGTAATGAAGAGAGATAACTATCCTGCAAAGGCACTGCACATCGCTGAGAAAATTACTGCCGGAATCAAGGAAATCCAGAAGAAGCACCCTTGCATCGGTGACATCAGAGGAACAGGCGCAATGATGGGTATCGAACTGGTTAAGGATCCTGCAAGCAAGGAACCTGATGCAGAACTGACAGGAAGGATCATTCAGAACGCTATGAACAAGGGACTGATGTTGGAGGCGGCAGGAACCTTCAACAATGTTATCAGAATCCTGTCACCGCTGGTAGTAACTGACGAACAGATCGATGCAGGTCTGGCAATTATGGCTTCAGCATTTGACGAAGAAGACAAATAAGCGTTGATTATACCGGAGGAAGAGGCTCGTGTACACGGGTCTCTTTTTTTCAATTCAGAAATTTTCAAAAAAAATCAAAAACCAATCAAAAACTTTTTGCTGTAAAAGCATAAAAAACTTGATTTTATGCAGACGATAGGCTAAAATCAAATTGTGGTTATCCCCTGATAACCTCATTAATCTCTAATCCCAATACCCCTTTTAACAAACAGAACCTTCGGGTTCTGTTTGTTTTTGCATGACAGGAAGTACCGCCGCGAAAAAAAGGACGAAAAAACGCCGGGCATTTATGTCGAATCAATGGGGTGTGAAAGAAGCATATTGCCGATAATGTGCCGGAAGGCGTATTCGTGTTATAATGATTTGATGGAGGTGCGATATGAAAATCAGACAATATGTGATGGCCTACAGAACCGGCCATGAGAAGATAAAAGAATTGCTGCCGGATGGGTTCAAGTCACTCAGGCCTGTTTTGAGAATTAATGCCGAGTGCTACGATGGTGATGAGGACTGGGGTTATGTTGAGCTCAATACTCCTGTGGCGGCAAGAGGCAGAAGGGGGTGGCTGAACATAGCTGCGTGGCTTGAGAAGCCTGACTATATGCATCTGGAGTTTATTCCTGCAGGAAAGACAGGAGGATGTCCCCATGAGGAGGATAATGAGGGCTGCTTTTATTGGGACTACGAAAGTGGTGATTACGGCTTTCTCGATGCAGAGCCTATTAGCGAAAACAAAGAATATTGTGAATGCAGTCTGAGCTGGGAGCTTCCTCCTGCCAATGCATTCTATGACGACGACGAAAGAATAAGGAGATTTATCCGGCTGCCTGTCGAAGAAATACTCGGCGCATATGTCGTTGATTTTGACAGGAAGACCCGGGAATAAGACGCGAAACAAATGAAGCACATCGTAGAAACATGGGATGAAAAACTTTATGAGAGTGTGACCTGGGATTTCTATTTTGAGGGTCTGAATATCGGCGTTCTCGATATTGAAACCACAGGGCTCGATCCGGCAAGAAACAAGTTCGTTCTGGGCTGTCTTCTTGATGTTTCGAAGGCAGAACTCCATCAGGTCATAGCGAGGAGCAGGGCGGAAGAGGCCGTGGCGCTGGGAACATACATGAGGCTGCTGGAGGATCTGGATGCTGTCATAACATATAACGGCCGACGCTTCGACATTCCTTTTTTGCAAAGGCGCCGGCAGGCTTGCATGGGGGCACTTGATTATCTGAAGCAGGAGGAAAACGGAGGATGCAGGACACATGATGAGGGGACTTCGTTTTATGATCTCGATCTTTTTCAAGTGCTGGACAAGCATTCGGCTTTGAGAAAAATTCTTCCCAACCTGAAGCAGAAAACAGTGGAGAATTACATGGGTCTTTGGGAGACGAGAGCAGACAGAATTTCAGGCGGCGAAAGTGTGGAGCTGTACGATGAGTATGAGGCGACAGGCGATGAAGCGATAGAAAAAAAACTGTTGCTGCATAACAGGGACGATGTGAAGCAGCTTGCAAGACTGACAAGAGCTGTTTCGAAATGCGATTTCCATGCTGCCATGTTCAGGCAGGGATTTCCGATAAAAACCGGAAGCCTGCTTTTGCGTGTGGAGAATATGCGTTTAGAAAAGGAAGGGCTTTCCTGTAGAGGCACACAGCTCAGAACGCCAATTGACTATATGGGTTTCGAGCTGGACGGGTGGTCGGTGACAAGCAGGTTTTACAAAGACAGGATGGCGAAAAGCAGGGGAGCTTTTGAGATAAAACTGCCTTTGATAAGACGCGAAGGATATGTTATTGTCGATCTTCAGGCGGCAGGACTTTTAGCAGAAGAATTTGCCGGATATCCGGACAGCGGGAGCGGATTTCTGGTAATAGGGGATCCGGATGGAGTCAGATACAGACAGACGAATCATTTTATCAAATCGTTTATCAAGCGTATGGCGGCATCAAGCAGGCTATGAGTATGGAGCAGAACAAGCAAGGATATGGTAAAGGACGGTGCAATTGCCGGCAATATCAGGCAAGCTGTGAATATGGAGCAGAACAGGTGGGCTGCGGGCGAGTTTTGAAAATTATGGAGGAAGCATTATGAAGATAGGATTTATAGGAACAGGGAATATGGGAGGTGCCATTCTGAAGGGCTATGCCGGATCAGAGGCATCGATAGGAAATGAAATTCTTATTCACAACAGAAGCACAGAACATAATGAGCAGATGGCGGCCTCAATGGCACAGGCGGCGGGAAACAGGATAAGGATATGCAATGACAACAGACAGCTGGCGGAGGAATCCGACATTATCATTATAGGGGTAAAGCCTGATGCTGTAGAGCAGGTGCTGAAGGAGATAAGCCCGGCGAAGGAAAAAATCATCGTATCAATGGCTGCAGGTGTGAGCATTGCCAAAATGGAAAGGGCAATGGGCAGGAGCGGTGCCTTTGCGAAGATCATCAGAATAATGCCTAATACTCCGGCGCAGGTTGGGGAAGCCATGACATCAATGAGCCGTAACACCAATGTTTCACAGGGGGAATTTGAGGATGTCCTGGAAATCTTCAGCTCGGTAGGGAAATGCCGGGAGGTGGATGAGAGCCTTATCGACTGCGTGATAGGAGTCAGCGGATCCTGTACGGCTTATACATTTATGTACATAGAAGCTCTCATTCAGGCTGCCTGTGAAAACGGAATGGAGGAGCAGCAGGCCAGGGTGTTCGCGGCTCAATCGGTTTTAGGCGCTGCCAAAATGGTGCTGGAAAGCAGCGAGAGTTTGGAACAGCTGCGAGTTAATGTCTGTTCGCCGGGGGGCACGACGATTGAAGCCGTCAATACGCTTTTTGCGAACGGATTCATGGAGGATGTTAAAGAGGGCTTTCAGGCGGCAGTGGACAGGTCAAAGGAGATGACAGGAGAATGATATTTGAAGAAAAGCTTATCAGCAGCGAGACTATATATGAGGGGGCAATACTGAGTGTAAGGCGTGATAAGGTGACAGCTCCAAAGGGCGAGGCATACAGGGAAATTGTAGGACACAACGGGGCGGTTGCTATGGTCGCGATCACCGATGACGATAAGATTATCATGGAACGCCAGTACAGGTATGCCTGCAGACGGGTGGTTCTGGAGATACCTGCGGGAAAGATAGACAAGGGGGAGACCGATCCTGAAGCGGCCGCAAGAAGAGAACTGAAGGAGGAAACAGGTTATACCGCAGAGAGCTTCGTGTATTTGGGATCCTGCAATCCCAGCTGTGCTTACACGGAGGAGCTTATTCACATCTATATGGTGAAGGGTCTTATCCCCGGAAAGCAGAAGCTCGATGAGGATGAAGCACTGGAAATCATGGAGATGCCTTTTGACGAAGTGTATGATATGGCAGTGAGGGGAGAGATCGCAGACGCCAAGACGCTGGCAGCGCTTCTCATGGCAAAGGAACGCAGATAGAATCTGTAGCGGGATCGGAGCCGTAATCAGGAATGTGCGATTTATCACCATTCACGCAAAATAGTTGACAGCAAGATAGATCTGATTTCAAATCTGCTTTTCAGGGGACATTTCCTGATGGCACAATTTGCACCGGGATGGTCGAGAAAGTATCATAATGCTGCACTTGACAGTGTAGTTTATAAGCTATATTTGATGCTGCGCCAGCACCACCGAAATTGAAAAATGCAAGTTGCTTAACAGTTATTGTAAACCGTTGAGATCTGTTTTATAATTTTTGTGCACTTGCAGCGAAACAGTGGGAGAAAAAACATGTATGTTGAGCAGTTTACGGATTATCTGAAGAGAGAAAAAAGAATGGCGAAAAACTCGCTGGAGGCGTATGAGAGAGATGTAAACGAATTTCTTGCCTTTGAAGAATCCCGAGGGATCAGCGATGTTCTTGAATCGTCAAGCACCGAAATAGTAGCCTACCTGCACAGTTTGAAGATAGCGGGGAAAACAGCCGCTACGGTTAACAGGAAACTGGCATCTGCAAGATCTTTTTTTAACTATCTGGCGGACAGGAAACTGATTGAAGTCAACCCCACGACAGGTATCAGATCGCCGAGGATTGAAAAAAAGGAAATAGAATATCTCACGATAGAGGAGATAGATAAGCTCCTTGACGGACCGGATGATTCCCATAAGGGGCGTCGTGACCGTGCGATTCTTGAGGTGCTCTATGCGACCGGAATAAAGGTCAGCGAGCTTATTGCCGCAAATATAGAAGATATCAATTTCAGGATGGGTTTCATAACATGCGCCGGTGGAAGCAGCAAGGCGCGGATAGTGCCGCTGGGACGGCCGGCAAGAGTGGCTCTTGAGGATTACGTCTACGAAGTCCGGGACGCTATGCTGAAGGAGGACGGCGGAGAGAGCGCTCTGTTTGTGAATTACTACGGCAAGCGTATCACCCGTCAGGGTCTGTGGAAAATACTTAAGGAGTATGAAAAGAAGACAGGGATCCGGCACAGGCTGACACCGAATACCCTGAGAAATTCATTTGCGGTTCACATGCTTCAGAACGGTGCCGACCTGAAATCGCTGCAGGAGCTTATGGGCCACGAGGACATCACGGCAACGCAGATGTATCTGGCAGCGACAAAGAACAGGATAAAGGATGTCTACGACAAAGCCCATCCGCGGGCGTAGTTTTGCCTGAGGACATTGGATCAGGAAAAATACCTTGCACAAGAAAATATCATATTGTATAATTAACAGGCGTGTGTGAAAGGCATGCACGGCTTGTAATTTAACGGGCGGTCCTCTGGTTTCGCATTTTGACAGACCATGAACGCTTCGAAGGGAAGGAGGAAGAGCAATGGATGTATTAAGCTCAGTAACAAATGAATATATGAAATCTGATGTCCCTGCATTTAACGTTGGAGATACCGTGAAGGTACACGTTAAAATCAAAGAAGGTAACAGAGAAAGAATTCAGATATTCGAAGGCTTCGTGCTTAAAAGACAGGGCGGTGGAATAGGCGAAACCTTCACAGTAAGAAGAATCGCTTCAGGCGTTGGTGTCGAAAAGACATTTCCCATCCACTCACCGCTGGTAGAAAAGATCGAAGTTGTAAGACGCGGTAAGGTCAGAAGAGCAAGACTTCACTACATGCGTCAGAGAACCGGTAAATCAGCCAAAATCAGAACAAAGGCAGACAGATAAGGTTTGTAAAAGGTGGCAAAGGGCATATGCTCCACAGTCACCTTTTTTGGTACTTTGACATTTTTAATGGTTTATGACCTGGCGATTTTCGTCCGGTGTTAACATTATCACCGGAGATAGAAGCTCCGGTCTAACATTAACAGTCCGACTCCGGTGGTTTTGTATCAAAGACTGCCATGGAAGGCTATCTGTGTTATAATCGGCGGTAAAGGAGGCACCGATGGCAACAAATATAAACTGGTACCCCGGCCACATGAAAAAAACCGGGGAACTGATACAGGAAAACCTGAAAATGGTAGATGCAGTTGTGGAAGTTATTGACGCCAGGATCCCGGTGTCCAGCCGCAATCCGATAATTGATGAGCTGGTTGCCGGCAAGCCTCGCATTATCGCCCTGAACAAGAGCGATCTGGCGGATGAAGAGGCAAATCGGCTGTGGGTACAAAAGCTGGGAAACGCAACTGCTTCCGAAAGCGGCGGAGCACGCACTGAAACTCGTGTGATTCCAATGAACTCGATTAGCGGAGACGGGACAAAAAAGCTTCTCAGGGGGCTTGACGCGATAGATGCCCGGCGCAGTGGAAATGCGGCGATGAAGCCCTTTCGCATTATGATCGTCGGAGTGCCGAATGTGGGGAAATCATCATTAATAAACAGGATGACGGGGCACAAAAGTACCAGAACCGGTGACAGACCCGGGGTGACAAAGAGCAAACAGTGGCTGAAACTGCCTAACGGCATGCAACTTCTGGATACGCCGGGAATTCTCCGGCCTAAATTCGAGGATCCGCGAGCGGGAATGAATCTGGCCTTCTGCGGTTCTATAAAAGATGAGATTCTTGATGTGCCGACATTGGGCATGGAGCTCATCGGGGTTCTTTCGGAAAGATATCCGGAACTTTTGATGAGAAGATACAAGCTGGACTCCCTTTATGAAGAAGGTGAAGAGTCTCCTGAAACCGGTTATCCTATGGAAACGGCTCAGGATCTGGCACTGGCGAATATGCATCAGATGGCTGTGAAGCGCGGCTGCATTCTGCCGGGGAAGCGGATAGATTACGAACGGATGGGAAGACTGGTTCTGGACGAATTTCGTGCGGCTCTCATCGGCAGAATCACCTTGGAATGGCCGGAATAGCACGGACAATAGACGATATATTTGTGAGGGTGACCGGAGCGTCAATTATACTGCATAGCCGCCGGTAATTGCTTTTGATACCGGGAGCGTATTATGACTAAAGAAGAAAGAATAAAAAAACAAATTGAACGCCTTGCGGAGATGAAAAAACCGGAAGATGAACTCCATCAACAGGGCTTCATACACATTGCCGGTGTGGATGAGGTTGGCAGAGGACCTCTGGCAGGTCCTGTCGTTGCCGCAGCCGTCGTACTGCCGGAGGATTTCGATGTGATCGGAGTGGATGATTCAAAGAAACTGAGCGAGAAGCGCAGGGAGGAACTGTATGACAAGATCCTTGAAAACTGTACGGCTTATGGAATAGGTATGTCGGATCATGAGAGGATCGATGAAATAAATATTCTCAGGGCAACAAAGGAAGCTATGAAAATAGCAATTGCCGAATGTGAAATCATGCTGGGGCATGCCTGCGCAGAGGATTTCGAACAGGCAGAGGAAATAAGACCCGCACGGCTTGACTTTGCATTATTTGATGCCGTAAGAATCGAGGAACTGGATATTCCGCAGAAGGCTGTCATCAAGGGGGATGCCAAGGTGCTGGCGATCGCGGCTGCATCCATAGTGGCTAAGGTTACAAGGGACCGCATGATGGTGGAATATGCGAAAGAATATCCATGGTATGCTTTTGAATCCAACAAGGGTTACGGTACAGCTGCACACTACGAAGGACTGCGGGAACACGGAATCTGCCCTATACACAGGAGAAGCTTTTTGAAGAATATCCATTAGAGTTTGCGGCAGCATATGCAAAACCGGGATGACCGCAGTAAAAAAATATATCACTGACATTTGACAGCAAACATATAAAATCAAGAGGATGAAAGAAAACAGGCAAAATCGAACTTACAATAAAGGGAGTATGGGGAGAGCAGTTAATAGTGATCAGACAAAAGCGGACAGACAATAGCGAACACACAAAACAGAGCAGACAATAGGAGGAAACTGATGGCCGAATTATTAAAAGGTATGCCCGTTGCGAAGGCGATTACCGCCACAAACAGAGAAAGAGCCGAAGCACTGAAAGCCAAAGGCATAGTCCCCACGCTGGCGATAATAAGATTAGGGGAAGATCCAAGCGACCTTTCATACGAGAAAGGTGCACTGAAAAGAGCAGAGAAGACCGGCATAACCGTGAAACGGTTCGCGATGCTTGAAAGCACGGGCCGGGAAGAGCTGGTATCGCTCATCAAAGAAATAAATGAGGATGACAGCATTCACGGTATACTCATGTTCAGACCGCTGCCAAAGCATATTGACGAGAAAGAGATATGCGAGATGCCGGATCCCGCCAAAGATATGGACGGCATAACGAGCGGCTCAATGGCCGGAGTTTTTATGGAAAACAGCATGGGCTATCCGCCATGTACGGCAAGCGCGGTAATGGAAATATTCGATCACTACGGGATAGAACTTAAAGGAAAGAAAGTGACGGTCTTCGGGAGAAGTTTGGTAATAGGCAAACCTGTTGCAATGATGGCAATGGGTCGCCACGCTACAGTTACTGTTTGCCACAGCAGAACAACAGCAGCGGATTTCGCAAAGGCAGGCAGAGAAGCTGACATCGTCATTGCGGCGCTTGGGCGTGCGAAAATGATCGGCGGTGACAGCCTTGGCGAGGGTCAGACAATAATCGATGTCGGCATCAATGTAGACGAGGAAGGAAATCTATGCGGAGATGTCGACTTTGAACAGGCTGAAGCAAAGGCAGGATCCATCACGCCGGTGCCCGGCGGGGTCGGCAGCGTGACAACAGCGGTGCTTATGAAGCATGTAGTGGAAGCTGCAGAAAAGAAACTGTAATTTATGATGCGGGGTAGGAAACGATAAAAAGCGACAAAAACAGTGAAGACATTGTCCTTTTAGGGTATATTAGGGTATAATTACAGCATGAAGAGAATTGAACATTATAGAAACAACGACACAACTGCATATAGAACAAGCCGGAACGAAACGCTTAAAAGAATGGTTACTTTCTTGACAGCGGTTGTTTTCGTGTTCGGGTGCAGCTGTATCCCGGCAGGTAAAACCGCAGAAGAGGTTTATGCAGCCAACGATGGTGTCAGGTATGTTGATGGAGAGGTAATAGTCTGCTACATCGATACAGACGACATGAACCTTACCGCAGGGCAGGAAAAAAGGGCGGAAAAGCTTCTCGGAGATGCGGAGGAAATTGCAACCCTTGAGAATGTCAGTCTGGCTGATGTTTCCATCGATGAATCAAAGCTCACAAAGAAGATCCGCAGAGCAGAGGAAGTTGACAAGGCGCTCGCCGTCATATCAGATGATGATAAGAGTACAGATGAGCTGATTCGGGATATTGAAAAGCTCCCTAATGTTGATTATGTGGAACCGAACTACATTTTCAGCCTGTGTGGGGGTGAAAGGAATGTCGATACGGAAGAACCTGCAGCCTATAAAGGAGAAACCGCAGAAACTACCGGAGCTGGTGCAGCAGAACAGGAAGAGAGATCCCCGGACGAGAACAGCGGAGCTGCAGAAGAAGCTGCTGAATCCGAAGACGGATTCGAAGATGAACTCAATGTTTCTGATTACTCTCAGTGGCAGTGGGCGTACACAGATATGGAATTGGGACTTAATATTCCGGATTGGAATGTTCAGGGGAACAATAATGCAGAGGGCACTGTTGTTGCGATACTGGACTCCGGTGTGGATTACATGCATGAAGATCTCGATGATGTAATGTGGTCAGACGGCAGCAGCTATGGCTACAACGCCTGCGATGCTAAGAAAATCAATGATCCCATGGACGATAACGGTCACGGAACGCACTGCGCGGGAATAGTGGCCGCGGAATGGAACGGACAGGGGGTCAGCGGCGCTGCCAACGGAACGAAAATAATGGCAGTAAAGGCAGCAGACAGATGGGGATATCTCAGCTACAAGAGTATACTCAAGGGATATAAGTACATCATTGACCGTAAAACCAAAGGAACAAATATTGTAGCGATCAACAATTCCTGGGGCGGTCCGGCAGCAAGTGACAACGGACTGAACAATATCGTCACGCTTGCAGGGCAGCATGGAATGGTATCGGTGTTCGCCTCAGGTAACGGCGACTACTATGGCATCGGTCAGGATTGTGACAGTGTGAAGTATATCTGTTCCTTCCTGCAGGACAATCCTTATGCCGTAGTTGTCAATTCCATCGAAAGCAGTGGAGGGCTGTCACCTTTCAGCAATTACGGTGCGCGATCCACAGATCTGGCAGCCCCGGGGTCAGACATCCTGTCAACGGTAAAAGACAATCAGTACGGGGAAATGAGCGGAACATCCATGGCTGCGCCGGCAGTATCCGGAGAAGCTGCAATTCTGGCAGCAGAGTTTACCGATGAACCCGCCGATTTCATTTCGTCAGTAATAGTAAACAACACGAGAAATAAGGGTTTTCTTTCGGGAAAATGCGTAAGCGGAGGCATAGCTGATGTAACTAAAGCTCTGGCCGCAGATCCCAGAGAGATACGAAACAGGAATTTCAGGCTTTCTGCCGGTGAGTTTTCATATGACGGGACTGAAAAAAAGCCTGAGGTCATTGTAAGCAAGCTGAAAGAGGGAGAAGACTACGAAGTATTATATCAGGAGGATTCACGCAGCGCCGGGACCCATAAGGTAACTGTAAGAGCACTTGGTCAGCATTACGCGGGATTTATCGAACTGGAATACAAGATCAAGAAAGCGAACCCGCAGGTATCGTTAAGAAGCAGCTCATATACTTATGATGGTGGGAGCAAATCAAATGAGGTGTATGTTAAGGGAGCTGACGGCAAAAGCTGGTCAAATGGCGTACAGTACAGTCTCAGCGGAACGCTGACGGCAAAGCTTCCCGGAACATATAAGCTTACGGTTACACCTGCGGACTCTCATAACTACAATACTGTGGTAAAGGCTTACAGTATTTCAGTAAAGCCGACCTCCATCAGCAAGCTGTCGAAAGCAAAGAAAGGATTCACAGTCAGGGTCGCCAAGCAGAGCAAGAAACATGTAAGCGGCTATCAGCTCCGATACAGCCTGAAGAGCAATATGTCAGGAGCTGTTACAAAGACTGTCGGCACTAAATATAACAAGACTTCAAAGAAGGTGAGGAGTCTGAAGAAAAAGACTAAATATTATGTTCAGGTAAGAAGCTACAGGATCATCAGCGGCGAGAAACACTATTCGTCCTGGAGCGGTACTAGAACCGTGAGGACAAGATGAATGACATTTTCTGCAATATTGAGGCTGTCGCATTGTGCGATGGCCTTTTTGCATGACAAAAAATATCCATACACATTCACATAAGGTTGATACCGCCCGGCATCAACATATTGGGAAAAACTGCTCTTGCAAAAAATATTAAAAAATTGTAAGAAACTCCCAATTTGACAAGCTTATCTGTTATAATGACTATGTATAAATGTGTGAAATGGGTTGGGAATGAAGGCACAAGATGTTGAATGACAGCCTGTTAAAAAATAGAAACGAAATACAGACGAGATAAGGAGACAAAATGAGAAAGAATCTGGCAAAGACATATGACCCTAAAGATTTTGAGGACAGAATATATGAGGAGTGGGAGAAGAGCGGTGCCTTCAGAGCGGATATAGATCCGGACAGGAAGCCTTTCACCATAGTGATGCCTCCTCCGAATATTACAGGTCAGCTTCATATGGGACATGCTTTGGATCAGACACTCCAGGATGTCATTACAAGGTTCAGGAGACTTCAGGGATACAGTGCGCTCTGGCTTCCGGGCAGCGACCACGCGAGTATTGCCACAGAGGTAAAGGTGGTCGAGAAAATCCGTGAAGAGGAAGGTAAAGAGAAAGAGGAATTGGGAAGAGAGGAATTTCTGAAAAGGGCATGGGAGTGGAAGGAACTCTACGGCGGCAAGATTACCGAACAGTGCCGCAAGCTGGGGGACTCATGCGACTGGGAAAGAGAGAGATTCACCATGGACGAGGGCTGCAACAGAGCGGTGAGGCACTTCTTCGTTCAGCTCTATGAGAAGGGATTGATATACAGAGGAAACCGTCTTATCAACTGGTGCCCGGAGTGCGGCACATCCTTGAGCGATGCGGAAGTAGAGCATGAGGATAAGAAGGGGCTATACTGGTATTTCAGATATCCGGGGGCAGAGGGAGGAGAAGGAGTTGTAGTTGCAACTTCGCGCCCTGAGACAATGTTCGGTGATGTGGCCATCGCAGTTAATCCGGATGATGAAAGATACAGAGATATGGTGGGCAAAAGCGTGGTTCTGCCTCTTGTAGGCAGGGAGATCCCGATTATTGCCGATCCGTATCCTGATCCTGAGAAGGGTACGGGAGCTGTGAAAATTACTCCGGCGCACGATGAAAACGATTTCATGGTCGGGCAGAGAAACGATCTGCCGTCGCCTTGCTGTATCAATGAGGATGCAAGCATGAACAGCCTCGCCGGAAAATATGAAGGAATGGATCGTTACGAATGCCGAAAGGCATGGGTCAAGGATCTGGAGGATGCAGGATATCTGGTAAAGACCGAGGAAATGGTTATTCCTGCAGGCACATGCTACAGATGCCATACAGTTGTTGAGCCTATGCTTTCCGATCAGTGGTTTGTCAGTATGGAGGAACTGGCAAAGCCCGCCATGGAGGCGGCCAGATCCGGAGAGCTGAGACATATTCCCGAAAGATTCGAAAAGACTTATATGCACTGGCTGGAAGAGATCAGAGACTGGTGTATTTCCAGGCAGCTCTGGTGGGGACACAGGATCCCCGCATGGTACTGTCAGGACTGCGGTGCAGTAACAGTAGCAGAGGAAGACCCTGCGAAATGTCCTGAATGCGGAGCAGGAGCGGACAGGCTGAAACAGGATGAGGATGTGCTCGACACATGGTTTTCATCGGCATTGTGGCCTTTTTCCACGCTGGGATGGCCTGATGAAACGGAGGATTTCAAGTACTTCTACCCTACAAATGTACTTGTAACAGGATATGACATTATATTTTTCTGGGTTGTCAGGATGGTATTCTCCGCACTTGAAACCACAAAGCATATCCCGTTTGACGATGTCTATGTACACGGTCTCGTAAGAGATGCACAGGGACGGAAGATGAGCAAATCCCTGGGCAACGGAATCGACCCGCTGGAAATAATAGACCGCTACGGGGCTGATGCGTTGAGATTCATGCTCACTACGGGAATTACTCCGGGCAACGACATGAGATTTAAGGAAGACAGGCTGGAATCAGCCAGAAACTTCGCGAACAAACTCTGGAACGCTTCAAGATTTGTGATCATGAATCTTCAGGACGAAGATGGAAATTTCCTGCCGATGGCCGAATGCTGTGAGGAATGCAGCAAGATGGCATGCTGCAACGACATTGCAGCTGCGGGAAACATCCGGGAGGAGGACAAGTGGATTTTTTCGCGCCTGAATGATGCCACAAAATACATTACAGAAAAGATGGAGGAGTATGATCTGGCTCTGGCGGGACAGAGAATATACGATCTGATATGGAATGAATTCTGTGATTGGTATATTGAAATAGTAAAGGAAAGACTCTGGGGTGATGATGAAGAGGACAAGAAAATTGTCAGGTACACTCTGGTAAGAGTACTGAAGGAAATGCTCATTATGCTTCATCCATTCATGCCGTTCATTACAGAGGAAATATGGAGCTATCTGCCTAAGAAACCGGGTGAGACCGGCAGCGAGAAGAATTTCATCATCAGAGCGGACTGGCCCGAATATGACGAGGCACTTCTTTTCCCTGCCGAGACCGCAAAACTGGAGATGGCGATGTCAATAATCAAGGCAATCAGAAATATCAGAGCCGAAGCCGACGCATCGCCGGGGAAGAAGCTGACTGCAGTGATATTGAGTGGCGAAGACCGCGAAGATGTTGTCAGGGCAGGAGAAAGACACATCAGGAAACTGGCCAACATTACCGAGATCACATTTATCAGTGACAAGAAGGATGTGCCTGAAGAGACGATGTCGGCAGTGGTGGACGGTGCCGAAGTGTACATACCGCTGGATGACATCATGGACTACGAGGCGGAGCTTGAGCGGCTGACAAAAGAACAGAAGAGACTGGAAGGCGAAGTGAAGCGGGTTACGGGCAAGCTCTCCAATCAGGGCTTTGTCAGTAAGGCGCCGGCAGCAGTTGTGGAGGAAGAGAAGCAGAAGAAGGTCATGTACGAGGAAATGCTATCCAAGGTATGCGACCGGCTGACAACAGTAGAAAAGAAGATGGCAAAATGACGCTTGTTTTGTCATATATCGGAGAAATAGATGACGACAGCAGTAGAAAAATTTGAAGAGTTTAACAAATTCGGGAGCATCCTGGGACTGGAAAGAGTGAAGGAACTTCTCCGCCGACTGGGGGATCCCCACAAGGGGATGAAATACATCCATGTAGCAGGAACAAACGGTAAGGGATCAACATGCAAATTCCTGGAAAGAGGCCTTGCGGGATGCGGATACAGGGTGGGGCTTTATTCGTCACCCTATATCGAGAAGTTCAACGAACGGATCCAGTGTGACGGCGAAATGATAGGGGATGAAGAGCTGGAGAAGTACGGAGATATGGCTCTCGCAAAAGCAGCAGAGATGCTTGAGGACGGACTGGACAGCCCGACAGAATTTGAAGTTGTAATGGCTACCGCATTTCTGTATTTCAGGGACAGGAAGCCCGATATAGTAGTGCTGGAATGCGGCATGGGGGGCATCGGCGATGCAACCAATGTGATCGATGCACCTATGGTCAGCGTATTCACCGGCGTTGCCTTCGATCACATGCACATTCTGGGAAACACCCTGGAGGAAATAGCGGCTGACAAGGCGGGCATAATCAAGAAGAAATGCCCCGTGATCTCAAATGTAGCAGACCATGGCGCAGCCGCCGTAATAGCGCGACGGGCTTACGGCATGGGGTCAAGACTCTACGATGTATCAAAGATAAAATACACTGTGGACAGGATATCACCCGGAGAGCAGCAGACAAGCATGGAGCTGTGGACAACAGACTACAGCGAGGTCGTAACAAAGATGGTGGGCCGGCATCAGGCGGAAAACCTGAAGACAGCTCTTGCTACGATAGAGGTGCTCAGGAAATCCGGGCAGATAAAGGTTGAACGCAGCGCACTGTATGCAGGACTGAAGGAAGCGGTGCAGCCGGGGCGTTTTGAAATAATGAATAGTGAAATGAGAAGTGAGACCGGAGCAGGGTGTCCATATGTGGTTCTCGACGGGGCTCATAACGACGCGGGAGCAGAAGCGGTGGCACAGACCATGAAGGATGTTTTCCCGGGTAAGAGGACGCTTATCGTTGCCGGAATGGTGGAGAAAAAAGAAACCGATAAAGTGCTTAAGCACTTAGCAGAGATCGGAACAGACTTTATCGCGACCAGACCGGACTATGAAGAAAGAGCAATGGACGCGGAGATATTCGCACAGCATATAGAGGATGTTTCGGAGAAGACCGGCAGGGAACTGAAGGTGCATGCAGTGTGCGGCAGCCCGCAAGAAGCGGTGGAAGCTGCAAAGGCAGCGGCAGAAGGGGAAATTAGCGGCGGAGCCGCCAAGCCATTTGATGTAGTACTCTATACCGGGTCGCTGTACCTTGTCGGAGCAGTCAGGAGCATCCTGATGAAGAAGACGGATTACGATTTTGACCGTACTTTGAAGTATGGCGTCAGTACGCCGGCAGGAGCAGGCGGAAGATAAGTGGAGGTGCGATATGACCAGACGAGCCAAAAGCAAGATTCTGCTTTACTATAATCCCTATTCGGGAAACGGGATGTTTCAGAACAGCCTGGATCACATAATTGACAGATGTCAGGAAAAGGGATTTCAGGTAATGACGATAAGAGTAAACAAGGGTATACAGATTGAAAAGTTCTTCAGCGAAATCGACGAGAATGAATTCAGCAGAATAATAGCATGCGGCGGTGACGGAACACTTAATATCTGTGTAAATGCCATGATCAGGCACGATATACATCTGCCCATGGCCATATTGCCCGCAGGAACAGCTAACGATTTCGCATATTATTTCGAACTTCCATCGGATATAGACGATGCTCTGGATATAGCCCTTGGAGATAAAACAACCAAGGCGGATGTGGGAACTGTCAACGACAAGTGCTTTATCAATGTGGCGGCGATGGGAGCCATGGTGGATGTATCACAGAAGACAGATCCGGCGCTGAAAAACGCCTTCGGTTCACTGGCATATTATCTGAAGGGGGCGAGCGAACTTACGCAGGTTCATCCAATTGAGGTAAAGCTGACAACACCTGAGCGGGTTTATGAAGAAGAGATATACTTCATGACAGTGTGTAACGGAGAGTCGGCAGGGGGTTTCAGAAAGCTGTCGCCTCATTCCATGATGAATGACGGGCTGATGGATGTTGTGGCATTCAGGAAGATGCCCATTCTGGAGTTCGGGCCGCTGCTTTTCGAGGTGCTGAGCGGCAGACACCCTCAAAACAAGAATGTGCTGTACTTCCAGACGGACAGGCTGAAGATCGAGGCAAGCGAGGATATGCCTACAGACATAGACGGTGAATGCGGCGAGAAGCTGCCGCTGGAGTTCGGGATTTTAGAGAAAAGACTGGATATATTTATAGATCATAATACATGGAGATTTGACTGATATGATGAATTTCAAAATCGATGAGACAGATGAATACAGGAGGCTGGTTCCCTTCTTTATCGAAAACGGTCTGGAGTTCACAGATGAAGACATGGAAGAGGTTCCGACGGATCTGGTGAAGTGCTGGAAGATAACAGCCGGGAGCGGTATAAGCGGCACGTACGAAGACAAACTTATAGGCGGATTCGTGCTCGCAAAGAGGGAAGGAGAGTTCATCTGCGACGGCATAGCCACCGACCCCGAATACAGAGGAACAGGACTCGGGAGAGCACTTCTCGCTAAAGGCATCGAGGAGGTTACGAAGCTGGGAGGAAGCCGGATGTACCTCGTGGCAAGGGCACCGGAATTTTTCAGAAAGAACGGTTTCGAGACTATAGGACGGGATGAAGCACCCAACTTTTTTGAATGCCTCACATGCCCACAGTATAAGGTGAGCTGTCACCCTGAAGTGATGAGAATCGATCTGTAAGGAGCCCGGACAGAATGATTTCAGAAATAGCAAGTTCAGATAGAGTAGGTTGAGATATAGCAAGCGAGATAAGAGTTGAAAAGAGAAAGAGAGAGGAAAACCAACATGAAATTGAGAACAAGAACAGCAGGGATCCTGCTTGCAGCAGTCGCCTGCATCTCAATGGCTGTTTCACCTGTGTTCATGGCAAGTGACAGTGTCATGGCCTCAGAGGTCGATACTCAGGATGTTACCGGGGAAGGCCTTGTAATGACGGATGAAATGTATGAGCAGATCGACGGTAAATACATTGAAGACCTGCAGGGGGATCCTGAACTGGCAGCTCTGCTGGATGATCCTGTATTCCTTAGATATTTCAACATTGGGGATGACGGACTGATTACAAAAAAGCAGGTCGAGACAGATGAGATAGACAGGTTCATAGCGGAGATGGACGCTGATGCGGAGGGCATAGGCGATGACCGGATGGTGGAGATGAACAGCGACATGAGCTGCATGGGCTGCGGCGTTTCAGGTCTCGGCAAGGCGCAGATTCCGGGGAAATACAACTCGCATAACAGGTATCACTGCATAGATATCTCATACTGGCAGGGGAAGGTTTCGGCTGCGAACTGGAAGAAGATAAAAGACGCCGGAGTGACCCATGCGATTTTGAGAGTGGGATACAGCGGACTGTCAAACGGCAAAAACAATCCTGACTCTGTTTTCGATAACAATATCCGAGGAGCCTACAATGCGGGGATCAAGATAGGAGTGTATTACTATTCAACAGCAGTATCTTCATCAGAGGCACTGAAAGAGGCAAAGTATACGGTTGGTCTTCTCAGGAAATACAAGAGCATGATCACACTGCCCGTGGCCTATGACTACGAAACGGGAGGAAGACTTTCAGCCCGTGTAATGAAAAAAGTGGGAAACGCTTCATGCAAGGCCTACTGCGATTACATCAAATCGGCAGGATATACACCGATGGTATACGCCAACTACACGACTCTGACCAACTACCTTGACTACAGGATGCTGCAGAGCAAGTATCCTATCTGGCTCGCCAATTATACAACAAGCGGGAAGGCGACAACTTATCCGGGCAGCTACTGCATGTGGCAGTACAGCTCCAGCGGCAAGGTCAACGGTCTGTCCGGAAGCATCGACATCAATTACATATTCAATAACGGACAGGGCGGATTCAAGGCAGGAGGAACGAATGCTTCCGCAGGAGGGTCGTCGGGAAGCGAAGCTGCAGTTCCGGGTGAGACAGCTAAATCGTATAAGATCCTGACACGATGCAAGATGAATATCAGAACCGGTCCTTCAACGAGCAAGAAGAAAGTGGGAACAGTTCCCAAAGGGACAGCAGTCTACGCTACGAAGATTACAGGCTCATGGGCGAAGCTGACTAACGGGTACTATATGAGCCTTTCTAACTGCAAGTTTAAGGCTAAGACGAGCTCATCAGTAAATTACAGAACAGGCCCCGGAACCAAATACAAGAAAAAGGGGACATATAAGAAAGGCAAGACGATCACAGTTATAAAAATCAAGAAGGGCTGGGCGAAGATGGACAATGGCAGATGGCTCAGTGCCAAGTACATCAGGATTCAGTAATTACAGATACCGGAAGCAGGAACATGGAATACAGAGATATATACAGCATGTGGCTTGAAAGCCCCTATATAACGGACAGCGACAGGAAGGTTCTCGAGAGCATGACTGCTGAAGAAGTCCACGAGGCCTTCTATAAGGCTGCGGAGTTTGGGACCGGAGGCATGCGAGGGATAATGGGACTCGGCACAAACAGGATGAACCGCTATACCATCAGGCTGGCGGCAAAGGCTTTTGCTGAAATCCTGCCGAAAAAGGCAAAAGTGGCTGTGGCCTATGATACCCGAAACGGATCCGGAGCTTTTGCAGAAGAAACCGCGAAGGTGCTTGCCGCATGTGGAATAAAGGTTTATCTCTTTGACAGACCATCTCCTGTGCCGCTGTTATCCTTCGCTGTGAGGCAGCTGAAGGCCGATGGCGGTGTGGTGATCACAGCAAGCCATAATACCGGAGAATATAACGGATTCAAGGTATATGACGAAAGCGGATGCCAGATGCTGCCGGATCGGACAGAGCAGATCGCCCGGGCAATGGCGGCTATCGGGGATCCGACGGCAATTGAAACCGTTGATACAGATGATTTCATTGCCGAACCGGGACTTATAGTTCATGTGGGCGATGAAATGATAGGACAATTCCAGGCTGCAATTTCTGATTGCGGCAAGGCGGTGGAGGAGATCGAGCCCGAAAAGCTGAAGGTGGTCTATACGCCCCTTCACGGCTCCGGCAGGGATTATGTGATGGATGCCCTTGCGGGGGCAGGATTTACGGATGTGAAACTCGTTCCCGGGCAGGCGGAGTTTGATGGAGATTTCCCTACGGTGAAAAAGCCGAATCCGGAAGACCCCGCGGCACTTGAAATGGCGGCGGAGATGGCAGAGGACGCGGATATAATCATAGGAACCGATCCGGATTGCGACAGAGTCGGAGTCGGTGTAATTGAAAGAGCTGCCGATACAGGCTGCAGGAAACTTACCTGCCTGACGGGAAATCAGACAGGGGTGCTTCTCATAGATTATCTTTCACGGAAGTCCTGTGCAGGGCAGTACGGGGGAGCAGGGAAAAGGCTGATCACCACGATCGTAACCGGTGAGATGGGTCCCCTCATCGCAAGAGACAGAGGAATGGATGTCGAATATGTTCTGACAGGTTTCAAGTACATTGGAGAAGTCATGAACCGGATGGATGCGGCAGATGAGCTTAAGAATTTCTTCATGGGATATGAAGAAAGCTACGGGTATCTGGCGGGTACGCATGCCAGAGATAAAGACGGCGTAAGCTCAGCTCTGGCAATCTGCAGGATGGCAGCATATCACAAGGCAAAGGGTAGGACGCTGACTGAGGTTCTCGCTGAGCTGTACGGGCGCTACGGATACTGGCTGGACAGTCAGGAGTCACTGGTATACGACGGTTCAAGAGGAGAGGAAACCATGATAAAAATCATGGAGAGCTTCAGAAAAAAGGGAGCCGGTCTGTTCAGGGAAATACGGGCAGGCGAAGGCAGTGTCAGCTATAGAGATTACAGAAATGAAGGGAGCGGACTGCCTAAGGCGGATGTTTTGAAATACAGCTTCGGTGACGGCTCGTGGGTAGCAGTAAGACCATCAGGAACGGAGCCGAAGATCAAGATATATTATTGCATCAAAGGGGAGAATGAAGCGGCGGCACATATCAGGAAGGAAGCGGCTGCCGAGTGCATTCACAAATTGACAGGAGTTTACTGATAATGGATGAAAGAGAGCGTCAGTACAGAGAATATCTGGCGCTGAGACAGCATGCACAGGAAAGAGAAATCGAGGAAGAAAGCTACGGCCGCGCTGCCGAAGGTGGCGAGAGCCGCTATTTTGCTGAAGATATAAACAGGAACAGACCCGAAAGACAGAGCATTTCCGACACACCTTACGGTGCATCTGAAATGAAAAGACGTCAGCTTGAGAAGGAACGCAGAGACAGGGAGATGTCCGAATATCTGGCCGCCCGTGAAGCGGACAGAAACCGCCGGGGAGTCAGGTCAGGCATCCGCTACAGCGAAGACGGCAGGCACAGGAAGGCAGCTGCAAAGGCAGAAGCCGGAGGTGGGAGGGGATTCCGTAAGAAAAGGAACCCTGTAGAGAGCAAAGCAAAAAGAAAAACCGGAAGGAAAAAGCCAATGAGAATCGCAGTCATCGTACTGTTTGTGCTGGTTACCGGTTTAGCGGCTGCGGGAATCGGCGGGATCGTCATGGCACTTGCCGCGCTGGGCAGCATGGAGCACATTCCCATCGATGAGAACAGCATTGCCATAAACCCGTCAGTGGAATCTCAACTGGATGGTTACAGAAACATTGCAGTGCTCGGTACCGATGCCCGGGCAGATCAGGATGACAGCCAGAGCAGAAGTGATGCTATCATAGTAGCCAGCATCAACGAAGAAACGAACGAGGTGAAAATGTTCTCGGTTTTCAGAGACACTCTTCTGGATGTTGGAGATGAAGGACTGGACAAGATAACGCACGCATATTTTTACGGAGGAGCCGAGCGGAGCCTTTACACGCTCAATAAGAATCTCGATCTGAATATAGACGAGGTGGTTGTGATCAACTGGAAGACGGTGGCGGATGTGATCGACTCTGTGGGAGGAATAGATATCGATGTTCAGGAATCGGAGATAGAGGAGATGAACCGCTATATTCCGGAAACGGCGAAGAATGTTGACGGTCCCGATGATCTTATTGAAGGAGCGGGAAAACAGACGCTGAACGGTGTGCAGGCGGTAACATACTCGCGAATAAGGAAGGATGCTGCAACGGGAGATTACAGGCGTAACGAAAGAATGAAGATAGTCTTCAGTGAAACCTTCAAAAAAGTCAAAGGTTCAGGCTTCTTCACCATGTTAGGTGTAGCCGGAAAGGCGATGCCGGAGGTCAAAACAAACATGGGTGCAGGAGATATTCTGGGGATGATGATAAAATTCAGATCCTATGACATGACAGACAGCACTACAGGCTTCCCTTATGATGTAGGATCATGGACAGGGCAGGCAGCAGCAGGATACGCATGGTATGGTCCGCCTGTAAATCTGGCCAATAATGTCAGCAAGCTGCACGAACAGTTCTTCAATCAAAAGCAATATGTGCCTACGGAGACTGTTCAGCAGATAAGCAATGAGATATCCTACAGAACGGGAATATATTGAGGCGAGCCGGGATGCCGAACAGGCGGGAAGGCTTCGAGCCAACCGCCGCGGAGGAACCGATGCCGGCAGAACCGGCATGCTGAATGAGCAGGAAGGCTTCAAGTCTGTATCGGTGATAAGGGTAAAACCGGGGGTTTACAGCAGGAAGCTGTTGAACTTTTTAGAATAGATACGAGGAGATACGATGAAGAAAAAGCTGATGGTGCTTTTCGGAGGCGTTTCGTCGGAGCATGAAGTATCGCGAACTTCAGCGGCATCCATGCTCAGACACGTGAACCGTGAAAAATATGATATTATCAAGGTCGGAATAAAGAAGGACGGCAAATGGCTGCAGACCTTCGCGGATACAGAGGAAATCGAAAACGGTCGATGGGAAGACAGAGAGGATAACAAAGAGATCGTACTTATGCCCGGTACGGGCTTTGAGGGACTGGAGGTGGATGTGGTATTTCCGCTGCTTCACGGCAGAAACGGTGAGGATGGCAGAATACAGGGCTTCCTGCAGATAGCGGGGATACCTTTCGTAGGCTCTGATTCCACATCCTCGGCGGCCTGTATGGATAAGGCGATAACGAAAGCCATGGTGGATCAGGCAGAGATATGCAGACAGGCGCAGTGCTGCATAGTCCATGCAGGATGTGATGAGGATGAAGCGGCCGGGGTGATAGAAGAATTTTTCGAGGGGCAGATGCCTCTCTTTGTTAAACCCGCAAATGCCGGATCATCGGTGGGAATAAGCAAAGTCAAAACAAGTAAGCAGCTTCCTGAAGCCCTGAAGCTTGCCTTTGCAGAGGACAGCAAGGCTCTCGTTGAAGAAGCGATCAACGGGAGGGAGATCGAAGTGGCTGTTCTGGGAAATTCCGGGACGGGCGACGGACCTTGTGCCAGCTGTATCGGAGAAATATTTGCAGCAAATGAGTTTTACGATTATACTGCGAAGTATGATGATATAGGATCGCGGACGGGAATAGTGACGGATCTGACCGAAGAACTGGAAAAGGAAATCCGGGATACGGCAGTTGGGATATATGAAATAATGGGCTGTGACGGTCTGGCGAGGGTGGATTTTTTCCTCGTTCCCGGACCATCAGGAGGATATGAAGACGGCGAAGCTGTGTTTAATGAAATCAACACAATGCCCGGATTTACCCGGATAAGCATGTACCCGCAGCTCTGGGAGGCTTCGGGTCTGGAATACAGTAAACTTATAGACAGGCTGGTCGAGCTGACACTGAACAAATGATAGGAGAGGAAAATGGCAAAAGAAAGAGTTAACTTTGAAGATGAACAGGTAAGATCAAATTACAGACACACCACTGCACACATTCTGGCACAGGCGGTGAAGAGGCTGTGGCCGGATGCCAAGCTGGCAATCGGACCATCGATCGAAAACGGTTTCTACTATGACTTCGATATGGAGCATGTGCTGGAGCCAAAGGATCTGCTGAAAATCCAGAAGGAAATGAAAAAGATCGTACAGGCCAATTATCCGCTGGAGAGATTCGAGCTTCCAAGAGATGAGGCAATAAAGTTTATGTCCGACATGGGGGAAGATTATAAGGTGGAGCTGATCCGGGAGCTTCCGGAGGATGCGGTTATCTCTTTCTACAGGCAGGGGGATTTTACCGATCTGTGTGCGGGACCTCATATGGACAGTACCGGACAGATCAAGGCAATAAAGCTGCAGAGCATTGCAGGCGCATACTGGAGAGGCGATTCAAACCGCAAGATGCTGCAGAGAATATACGGAACCTGCTTCCCGAGTCAGGCGGAACTGGATGAATATCTGGCCAGGCTTGAGGAAGCAAAGAAGAGAGACCACCGCAAGCTGGGCAGGGAAATGGATCTGTTCATGATAGCGGAGGAGGGTCCCGGGTTCCCGTTCTTTCTGCCAAAGGGAATGGTTATAAGAAATGAACTGGAAAATTTCTGGAAGCAGGAGCACTACAGGAGGGGGTATGAAGAAATCAGAACACCTCTTATTCTGAATGAGCAGCTCTGGAGAACTTCAGGACACTGGGATCACTATAAGGACAATATGTACTTCACACAGATAGACGATGAGGATTATGCTATCAAACCTATGAACTGTCCGGGTTCGATTCTCGCCTTCAAAAGAAAGCTCTGGTCATACAGAGAGCTTCCCGTAAGATACGCGGAGCTGGGACAGTGCCACAGGCATGAGCTTTCGGGAGCTCTTCACGGACTTATGAGGGTGCGGACCTTCGTGCAGGACGATGCACACATTTTCATGCTTCCTGAACAGACAAAGGAAGAGGTAGTAAAGGTTATCCGGCTCTATGATGATCTGTACAGGCTGTTCGATCTGACATATCACATCGAACTGTCAACACGCCCTGAGGATTCAATGGGAACCAAGGAAGAGTGGGATGCCGCTGAAACCGCACTGAAGGAAGCTATTGAAATGATAGACGCTCCTTATGTTATCAACGAAGGTGACGGTGCATTTTACGGACCTAAGCTCGACTTCCACCTTGAGGATTCGCTGGGAAGAACCTGGCAGTGCGGAACGATACAGCTTGATATGCAGATGCCTCAGAGATTTGATGTTACATATGTCGGACCGGATGGAGAAAAGCACAGACCGCTTATGATCCACAGGGCAGCCTTCGGCTCGGTTGAAAGATTTATCGGAATCCTCATTGAGCATTTCGCAGGCAAATTCCCGCTCTGGCTGGCACCTGTTCAGGTCAAGCTGATGACGGTTACGGAAAAGTTCGCACCGTATGCACAGGAAGTCGCTTCAAGGCTTGAAGAAGCAGGGCTTCGTGTTGAGTGCGATATCAGAAACGAGAAAATCGGATACAAGATCCGCGAGGCCCGCAATGAAAGAAATCCGTATCTTTGCGTTATCGGCGAAAAGGAGGCGGATGCAGGAACTCTGACGGTAAGGAATACCAAGACAGGCGATGAGGTTGAAATGACAGTTGAAGAACTGGAGAAGCAGCTTCTGACAGAAATCAATGCAAAGGCGATCTGACAGGGAACGATCAACAGCAAGGAAAGAGGCGGGATATGCGGCGAGGTTTGTAATTGTCGGCATCATCAACACTCTGACAGGCTGTGGGATAATGTTTTCCATGTACAATCTGGCGGGATGCAGTTACTGGCTGTCATCGGCCGCGAACTATGTGCTCACCAGCATACTGAGCTATTTTCTGAACAAGAGGTTTACCTTCAGGCACAGAGGCGATCTGACAGGAAGTGCACTGCGCTTTGCAGTTAACATTGCGGTGTGTTACTTTTTGGCTTTCGGCATCGCAAAACCCCTGACCATGTGGCTCCTTGACGGGTGCAGCGTGAGGATACAGGAGAATACAGCAATGTTTGCGGGGATGTGCTTCTTCACGGTCTTTAATTATTCGGGGCAGAGGTTCTTTGCATTCAGAAATAAATGATAAATCAGCAGGCAGAAGGAGCCTGCCGCGTAAGTCGCGGTTGTGCATAATGATAGAATGACAACAGGGTGGTATGAAACCACCCTGTTATTATTGGCGAGGCACCCGGGACTTACGCGGAGAGAACCCTGCCCTCCGACGTTCTGCACACTCTGATTCAGGGTGATTGAACCTGTCGCTGGTATTTGTTATGGAGATAGAATAGCTCCCGAAAAACTACTTTTGTTTTTATAATTATTTTGAAGTGTTCGGAAAGAATGGCAGCGTCAAATGAGTTATGAAAACTCACCGATTCCTCTCGACACTACACATATCTGCAAATATAATTGTTCATTTTTATATCCCATTCCCTTTTGCTGCAGCTCATTACCGTGGATAGAAGTGCCTCTCGTTCAGCTGTTTTGAGATTTATCATATCTTCAGGTCCGAATGCCCGTAGAGTTCTCCGCAGCAGCTGAAAAATCCTTCTATCATCTTCGTTCATGTTGAGGTATTCATCTATTTTGCCGAGGAGGGCAGCCCTTTCTGATAGTTTTCCTTCGATATCCTGAAGTAGGTTTATCATATGATCGCTGGCAATGACCGTATCGGGAGCATCCTCCGAAAGCTCTATGACCGTTCTTATCTCCCTGACTTTGTCATCATCGCTGCACAGCTCAAACTCCCCGTTTTTCCAGCCTTCATACAGCTCCGTTCCGGGTTTTATCGCTGCCGTTCTTATTCTCACAAAATCAGGCTTGACTTCGGTAATGACCCGGGCTGTTCCTATAGCATTATCTTCAGACAGATCTTTTCCGCCAACACCCGGCATAAAGTATATGCTCAATTCAATTCCGCCGGCTCTGATCGCCTTCCCCGCTTTTATCTGCTGCTCCTGCGTGACACCTTTGTTTATTCTTTTGAGGACTGCATCTGAGCCCGATTCGTATCCCGAATGAATACGGTCAAGCCCTGCCTCCTTAAGTTCCGCAAAACCCTCAGCATCGGTTTTGCATAAATTCTCCGCCCTTCCGTAGGATGTGATTCGCTTTATCTGTGGGAAGGTCTGCCGCAGATAAACCAGAACATCCGTAAGTCTGCCGCCTGAGAGAGCGGTGGTGTTTCCGTCCTGCAGGAATACATTCTCCCCGCCGGAGACAAGCCAGTTTGCTACCATGTAGAAGCACTGGCGTTCATTCTCATTCGCAAGTGCCGCAAGCTCCTCATTTAGGGCATCGAAATCCCAGCCTGCGGGTCGCGAATGGTTTTTTATCCTTTCGGCCCAGTATGCAATATTGTCTATGTCCTTTCTGATGCTGTCGGCAGAATAGGCTTTGAACTTAGTATGCCTGTATAGGCGGCAGAATCTGCATTTGTTCCAGGTGCATCCGTTTGTTATCTGTATCAGCAGGCTGTTTGCCTCACTTGGAGGTCTAATCGGTCCTATTCTGAAGATTTTGCTTTCCATATCGTGTTGTCAGTGTAAAATAATTGTGGATTTTTTAAGAAAAATAAAATAGAGATTATC
>JAUMVV010000014.1 GCA_030529985.1 Bacillota bacterium | reverse complement strand
TCTGTAAGATAGTTGGGAGAGATTAGAGTTCCCATCTCATCTACGCAGATGTAGTCCAGATACCTCTTGTCATAGCTCCTGCCGCAAACGCGCCGATATTCAGCTTGCTGTTTTTTCTTTTCTAAAAGCAAATCCTTGAATACCGGCACCAGGGGCAGCGTCCTCATGCTGGATTTCGTCTTGGTCGTGTCGCGTGCCTCTTGGACTTTTTTGCCGTCTATGCAGCAGGATGTGACTGTGTGGCGGATTGTGATCGTGTTGTTCTGAAAGTCGATGGCATCCCACTTCAAACCTATCGCTTCGCTCCTGCGCAGTCCGTAAAAAGCCCCAAGGAAAATGGGAATCTCAAGCTTGCTCCCCTTTGCAGCTTTAAAGAGCTCCTGCACCTCATCGCTGTCGTAAAAGCTGCCGACAAACCGATGTGCTTTTGGGCGGTCAACCTTGTCGGCAGGGTTGACTTCGATCAACTCAACCTTTACCGCATATTTGAGAGCCCGATGCAGCAGTGTGTGATAATGATTAACCGTGCTTGCAGATACTTTCTTTAGCTGCTCCAAATAAAAGGTTTGAATATCGAGGGCTTTCAGTCCGCAGAGCGTAGTGTCAGCTTTCTTGAAATAGGGAACGACAACGCTTTTGACGATAAACGAATAGGACGCATAGGTCGTGGTTGCAATCGTCGGTTTGACGATTTCCAGCCATTGCAACATATAATCGGAAAACTTGATATCATTATCAAGAGGCTTTTCTTCCGGTACAAATGTCTTCCGTACCTCCATCAACAGCTTTTCTGCCTTTTTCTTGTTTCCTTTAACCGGGAGCTTGGTTGAGATCCATTTATTTTTCCGTTTTCCAGTTACGTCTGGATAAGTTAGAACGATGTAATATAGTCCGTTCTTTTCTTGCAGATGTCCTGCTACCATTACTTGATTCCTCCTCTTTGTAGAACAATTGGACTTCTGCTGTTGGCACCATTATTGTAGCTACGCCAGCAGCAGAAGTCCAATATGCGTTTTATTCATTTACATTGGGCTTCAATAATACCCACAAGCAAGAAAGAAGGTGGACGAAAACAATTTGTCCACCTTCAATCATTTGTTATTCGAGGAAACCTTACGTATCATCCCGCAGGTCATCCGGGTAGGATACAGTTTTTGAAAAAGCGCTGTGGGAAAAGAGTCCTCAGGGTGTGATCAACATCTTGTAGTTCAATTCATTTTCACTGGCGATCAAACGCTCGGCAATTGCCCGATGCGCCAGAATGCGCAAGGTGCTAGGAACCTCGTAAAAGGAAAGATTCACAAAGGCAATGGAAGAGCGGGCCATATAATAGGTTTGCATCATCTGCCGATAAAGCGTGGCGCTGACCTCTTCGTTGATAATATTGCAGTCGCTTAGGCGAATCAAAATATTGTGCCTTGACAGACCGTATTTTTTCTTTGCTGTGCTTAATTCGTCGCTGCTGATTGTCTCGCGCTTCTCACCAAAGAATGCCTGCATTGATTTTTTGGGAAATAAGAACGCCCGCGCGAAGTGGTCAAGGACTTCGTCTTCTTCCTCACAGCAATAGGAAAGAACGTTTTTTCCATATTCCCGTATCAGATCAAAGCGCATATCGTCTATATGCGGATTTCTTTTAAATAAAAGAAAGTGAATACCCCGATGCAATTCAACGCCGCTCGAACAAAGGATATCGAAGGATTCCGGAATCTCTGCCAGAAGCCAGCCGTTGTCTTCCAGCAAACCGCAGACACTGCTGATCGGATTGTTCCCAATATGCAGGTTCTCCCGGATCTGTTCCACAGCCGTTTCAATGCTCTCCGGGTCGGAGACGCTAACCTGATATTTGTGATTGGGAAAAGCGTGAAGCTGAATGCCAAGCTTTTCCGTCACGTCGATAAAAAGCTCAAGCTGAATCTGCATATAAGACAGAAGCTGCTGCCGCTTTGTTTCCACCCCCCCATAGTCGCTGGTAAAACGAATGGATATCTCAGGCGCATCCTTTCTTGTAAAAAAGAACGGGTTGACGCCGAGAGCCTGTGCGAAACACTCGATCATCTGCGCACTTGGGACAGAGGCTCCGTTTTCGTAATTATTGATGGAAGTTCGGTTAATGGATATCCCGGCTTCGTTCATACGGTCAGCCAGGAGCCTTAAAGAAAGGCAATTCGCTTCACGCGCAAGTTTAATTCTGTCACCGACCATTGTGCAACTCTCATCCTTCCGCATCCTTGTTTGCGACAGTATAACATACTACCCCGTAAAAAGCAAAGCAAGCCTAAGGTAAGTGACAAAATTTAATATTTCGTCAATGACCAAATGGCGAGATTGCAAAGAATAATGTGTGATTTTCACAATTTGCATCATGCAATACTGGGCAATATTGACAAACCCACATTTTGGCTATTGACAAAATATTTAAAATAGTCCATACTGTGCACAAGAACAAACGTAGGGGATTCCTAAAAGAATGCTCATATACTCTCCTCAAAATCTCCGTCCAAGCGGGATTGGAATCTGTGACTGTGCAGTTTGCCAAACCCCGTGCGGCGTGAGGCAAATTCACCCATTGACTGTGGAAAAGATCCATGGATGCAGCTGGAAGATGCATCCATGGATAAAAGTAAAAAAATAAACGAAAAGGAGAAATGACAATGAAAAACCTGAAGAGACTCCTGTGTGCGCTTCTGTGCGTGGCCCTGGGAATCGGCATCCTGGCCGGTTGTGGTTCCACCTCTATTTCCGTTAACCGTGCACCGGAAAAAGCGGAGTTAAACCATGCCGCACCCAGAGCGGAAGCTGCTACGTTGAAAGCGGTTAGGCTGAGCGCCGGTTCGACGGAAGTTGCTACGGGCGTGTCTGCCGACGAGGTCAAAAAGGGCGGCCGTCTGAAGATCGGCATGGAAGTCCCCGACGAACTGCTGTGGACCTCCATCATCGGCAGCCCACAGGAAGCGTTTGCCGCCCTGTACTGCGAACCCCTTATGAAGTGGAACGCGGAAGGCGAACTGAAGCCCTGGCTGCTCGAGAGTATCACCCCCGATAAGGACGCCCTTACCTGGACCATGGTCGTGAGGGATAATGTCTATTTTACGGACGGCAGCCTGTTTGATGCGGAATGCCTGGAATGGAACCTGAACTACTACAAAGAGAACGGCGGTCAGGCCGGCACCTACTTCATCAACTTTGACTATGCGGAGGCCGTTGACAGCAGAACCGTCGTCTGTCACTTTACGGATTGGGAGCTGTTTTTCCCCACCTTCTTGACCTACTCTCTGATTATTGTGTCCAAGCAGGCTTTTGATGAATACGGTGTTGATTATCTGGCGCAGAACCCCATCGGTACCGGTCCCTTCATCGTTACGAAATGGGAGCCCGATACCAAAATGAGCCTCGATAAGAACCCCAACTATTGGGGCGGCGAGCCGTACCTGGACGGGCTGGATATCACCCACTTCCCCGAGGACATGGTAGCGGAGATGGCGCTCGGAACCGAGGAAATCGACGTATTTGCAACCGACTCCTATCTGGTTGATGACGAGATGGAGGCGGAAGGCTACGCTGTCACCTATGCAAAGCTCCCCAGCATGGGTTATACACTCTGCTTCAACTCGAAGAACGAAGACAGCCCGATTTCCGACGTGCGGGTGAGAAAAGCCATCAGCTATGCGATTGACACCGATGCTCTGAACAGTGCCGTGACCAACGGCCATGGCGCCCTGTCAAACCAGTGGTGCCTGCCGGGCTCTACCTTCTATAACGATGACGTTGAGGGCCAGCCCTATGATCTGGACCAGGCCAAAGCCCTGATGAAGGAAGCGGGCTATGAAGACGGCTTCAAAACCAAGATCTACTGCAATGGCACGGACATGTGGAAGAATACGGCTGTGGCAATTCAGCAGATGCTGAAGGCGATCAACATTGACGCGGAAGTATGCGTAACCGAAAACGGCACGTATGTCAACTATATCAACGGCTGGGATGAGGGCATGCTGGTTCACACCATGGGTCTGGAGCCCGGCGCTGGCTGCCAGTATGGTTCTACCTTCATGCACGGGATTGGCTTTGGTCTGGGCACGCAGGTGTTTGACATCTCCGATGAGCTGGACGAGCTTGTTCGAACCGGCAAGACCGCCGCTTCGGAAGAGGAGTCGATTCCCTACTTTAAGGATGCTGCGAAAATCATCTTTGATGAGGATTGTCTGATCAAGGTCCTTTACTGCTCCGCATGGTCCAGCATTGCCAACGATTATGTCATGGATTCCGGCGTGTACGCGATCCAGAACCGCCGTATCGATGCTGTAACGACCTGGCTGGATAAATAAACCGAGGGTCAAGTATGCGTAGAATGATAGATGGGCATGTTCACATCCGGGCCGCGAGGCTGTGCGGCAATCCGGATCCGCCCACGGGAGCAACCCTGTTGGAATACGGGCGGCTGAAGCTTTCAGACGGAAGAATCGTTCAGTTTATGCCGCCATATTTTGCGGATTCGCGCTTTGATGAAAAGACGCTCATAGCTACAATGGACGCATACGGCATAGAAAAGTCGGTTATTATGCAATCCTATGCATTTAACATGAACGAAGAAATTGCTGAGGCGGTCAGAAACTATCCTGACCGCCTTTGCGGTTCCATGGTGCTTGACTTGGGTGGGGATGTCGAAAGCGAAGTGGAGTATTGTTCCTCTCGCGGCCTTCGGGTAATAAAATTTGAAATGAGCCCGGTGCTGGGCTATACCCATCAAAACGCGTTCCCCACGATGCGATTTGATGATCCGCTGCTGTATTCCGTGTTTGAGCTGGCCCGGAGCAACAATCTGACTATAGCGATCGATACAAACATGGTCGGATCGAAGGGCTTCCAGGTGGAGGAACTGCACCGTGCCGTAAAGGATTATCCGTCGGTGAAATTTGTCATTTGCCATCTTGCCTATGCGCGGGAGGAATACTTTCGGGACGCGGCGAAGCTGGCACGGTGGCAGCAAATGCTGCGCATCGGCGTTTATGAAAATGTTTGGTTTGACATCAGCGCCCTGCCGGATTTGTTCTCCCACGAGGAATACCCATACGTCACAGCGGTAGGCCTGGTGCAAGCGGCAATCGAACAATACACGGCAGATAAATTCATCTGGGGCTCTGACATTCCCGGGACGCTTCGCAATGCCACCTATAAGCAAATGATCAGCATGTTTGACAAAGGCCTTCGGCTGCCCGAAGGAGAGAAAGATAAGATCTTTTTCAAGAATGCCGAGATGGTATATTTTGGTACATAAGAGGAAGGAAACGCGTCATGAGAAAGAGAATCGACGCTTATATGGAATACGCTGCGGCGGATTCTTTTCAGGTGAAAGAGCTTTTAGAGCTGTTGGACGAGAATCAGGTTGAGCGTGCCGTCCTTGTGGAGGATTTCGATTCTGCCCGGTGGAACGATATGAAGCAGGCAGTAGAGGTTTACCCTGAAAAGCTGGCCCTGATCCCGAAAGTATCCATGGGAGAAGCGGCGCTGAAAGGTGAAGCCTATTGGACGGTCCTTGACAGAATCGTTGCGCTGGGCAGAGCTGTCGCGCTCGATCTCGGGGAGCAGGGCTTCCGGAGCGAAACGCTTTGCGCAATCGGGAAAATAACCGAAGCCTATCCGCGGCAGACCTTTGTGCTGGGCCATATGGCGTATGCGACATCAAGGGTTCGAACGGACAAGGCTGCCAGAGCGGTATGGGATGAACTGATTGAGCTTTGCCGCTTACACAGCAATCTCCGCTTGGACATTTCCAATTTCGGAAAGAGTTTCTCGGATGAGGCGTTCCCCTATGAAAGCGGGCAGCGGCTGATCGAGGAAGCGATCGGGTATATCGGAAACAACCGCTTTATTTGGGGCTCCGGCGCGCCCGCCGTCTTCCCGTATTCAAGCTACGGGGAAGCCCTCAGAATCCTGGAAGAGGATTACCATATCCCCGAATTGCAAAAGGACGGGATCCTGTACTTCAATGCTTTCGCGGTCTATTTTCGTTAAAGAAAGGGGTGTTCAGAATGAGTTTTGAATACAACTATAAATGCGACCGTACCCATGCTCGCGGAATTCAAATAGAACTGGAAAACGGGATGATTCAAAAGGTCGTATTTGACGGTGGATGCAACGGCAATACCAAGGGGATTGAACGCTTGGTCGCGGGGATGAAAGCAACGGATGTCATTGAGCGATTGAGCGGCACGCCCTGCCGCCATTTCCCCGGTACCTCATGCCCGGATCAGCTGGCACGAGGCTTGAAGGCAGCGCTGGAGGCAGAGAAAAGGCAGCTCGAAGACGCTGGTTCATAACGCTGTACAGAACGGAGCACAAGATGAAACGATATGTCATTAAGAGGATTCTTCTGGCTCTTTTAATTACGATCATAACTTCCATATTTGCCTTCTCCCTGTTACATATTCTTCCGGGTGATCCTGCCAGGCTTGCTCTGGGCTTTGAAGCATCGGAGGAGGATGTTCAGGCGCTCCGGGAACAGCTGAACCTGGACAAGCCGATCGTCACGCAGTATTTGCTTTGGGTTTCGGGCCTGCTTACCGGCCAGGCCGGTTATTCCATTGTGTTTAAAATGCCGATCAACTATATGCTGCATACCTATCTCCCGCGAACGCTTGCGATCGGTATTCCGGCCTTGATCATTGCCGCTCCGATCGGTGTGGTAATCGGGGTGGTGTGCGCGGTGCGAAGAGGCCGGCTGGTCGATAAGGTATTGACTGTTTTCAACACGACCATTATGGGGATGCCTGTGTTCTGGCTGGGCATTCTGGCCGTGTTCTGGTTTGGGGCAAAACTGAAGCTTCTTCCCGTTCAGGGCTATGTGGCCCCGACGGAGGATTTTCATGAATACCTCCGCCATGCCATTCTGCCGATTATCTGTATGGCGCTTGGGATGATTACGACGATCTGCCGGAATACGAGAACCTATGTGATCGACGCCATCAACGCCGATTATATCCGAACAGCCAGGGCGAACGGGCTGTCCGAGCTGAGCATCATTTTTAAGCATGCGCTGAAAAACGCGCTGATTCCCATTCTGACAGTGATCGGCATGCAGGTGCGCACGGCGATCGGCGGTGCGCTGATTATTGAGAGAATCTTTAACATTCCCGGGCTTGGCATGCTGGCAACGGACTCTGTGATTGCGCGTGACTATCAGGTGGTTATGCTGTGTGTGCTTGTCATGGCGCTGTTCACGATCGTGGCGAATATGGTTGTGGATATTCTATATGGCTTTGTGGATCCGCGGATCAAGTATTCGTCGAGGTAATACCGTATGAACAATAAAAAACTTATGAAAGCGCGGAACCGGGCGGCGCGCCGTAATTTCTTCAGAGTCCTTTTTGGCAGAGGATTGATTGCCTACATAAGCTTTGCCATTGTCATTACCTTTATTGTGGCTGCACTGTTTTGCCATGTGCTGATCAAGTACTCGCCCTATGAACAGGACCTTTTCAATACGATGGCCCCCTGCTCAGCCGAGCACTGGCTTGGCACCGACAACCTTGGCCGGGATCTGCTTACGCGCTTAATGTATGGGGCGAGAATCTCTTTGTCCACCGGCGTGCTGTCGAGCATCTGGGCCATGATCGTCGGATCCATGCTGGGCTTGGCTGCCGGCTATTTTGGCGGTTGGTTTGGCGAAACGGTGATGAGACTGGTCGATGCGCAGCTGTCCATTCCGGGCATGGTCATTATGATGTGCCTGGCCGCGATCTTCGGCGGCTCGATCTTATCCATCAGTCTTATTATCGCATTCACCCAGCTCCCGGGCTATATCCGCATGCTGAACGGCCAGGTCTTGTCCTTAAAGGAACAGGATTTTATTACTGCTACGCGCCTGGTCGGACAAAGCAATTTTAAAATCCTGCTCTTCCATCTTTTTCCCAACACATTACCGACCATTATTATCAGTTTTACCACCGGTATCTGTAACGCCATCATGGCCGAATCCGGACTTGCCTTTCTGGGAATCGGCATTTCCGCACCGACGCCTGCCTGGGGAACCATGGTGAGCGAGGGATATAAGTATTTGAAGGGCTGTCCCCGGCTGGCCTTATGCCCGGGCATTGCCTTAATGGCCTTGGTGATTTCGCTCAGCATCATGGGCGATGGCCTGAGAGACGCCCTGGATCCGAAACTGAGAGGTAAACTGTGATGGCTCAGAGACTGCTTGATGTTCAAAACCTAAAAACCACATTCTATACCGTAAACGGGGATGTGAAGGCGGTTGACGATGTCTCCTTCCATGTTGACGAAGGGGAAATTGTGGCCATTGTGGGCGAGTCCGGCTGCGGAAAGTCCGTGACACAGCTTTCGATCATGCAGCTTGTCCAAACGCCCCCCGGAAAGATCATCGGCGGCAAGGTGCTGTTTGACGGAAAAGATCTGCTGAAGCTGAAAAAGCGGGACATGCAGCATGTCCGCGGCCACGAAATCAGCATGATCTTCCAGGACCCCATGACGGCGCTGAACCCGGTGTACACCGTCGGGAATCAACTGATGGAGGTCATCAAACGACACCGCAAGGTATCGGATATGGAGGCAAAGGAGATTGCGGTCAAGGCGCTGGAGGATGTTATGATCCCCGAGCCGGAGGCCCGCCTGAAGAATTACCCCTTTGAGATGAGCGGCGGCATGCGTCAGCGGGTGTGTATTGCGCTTGCTCTTGCCGGCCAGTCAAAGCTGATCATCGCCGATGAGCCCACAACCGCTCTCGATGTAACGGTACAGGCGCAAATTATGGAGCTTTTGCTGAAGCTGACCCGGGAAAAGAATCTCTCCTTAATTGTGGTCACCCATAATCTGGGCCTTGTGACACGGTATGCCAATCGGATTTATGTGATGTATGCCGGGAAGGTCATTGAATCCGGTACTTCAGAGGAGATCATTATGAAGCCGCAGCATCCCTACACGATCGGTCTGCTGAACTCTGTTCCAAGGCTTGGGAAGCAGCGGGGCGAACGGCTGATCCCGATCCCCGGAGCGCCGCCGGATCTCGCCAATCTTCCCGCATACTGTGCGTTCCTTCCGAGATGTCCCTATGCAACGGAACGGTGCGAAGAATCCGCCTGCCCGGAAATGAGGAAGGTGGAGGGGAAGGAACACTATGCCGCCTGTCACCTGGCGGATGCCCTGGGGAAGGAAGGTGAAGCACATGGGTGAAAAGGCCATGCTCCGTGTCGAGAATCTTCAAATGCATTTTTATGGAAAGAGCGGCACGGTAAAAGCGGTCGACGGCATCAGCTTTTCGGTTGACAAAGGGGAAACCTTCGGCCTGGTCGGCGAATCCGGCTGCGGGAAAACAACGGCCGGCAAAAGCATCATGCGCATTTTAAAGCCAACGGGAGGACATGTATACTACAAAGAAAATGACCTGGCGACGCTGAATAACCGGGAAATTCAGAAGTACAATCGGGAACTGCAAATGATTTTTCAGGATCCGTACAGCTCTCTGGATCCGCGCCAAAAGGCGTACAGCATCTTACGGGAGGCGATCGTCTGTGATAAAAAACCCCACACAAAGCAGGAGATCGATGAGCGCGTGACAGAGCTGCTGCGTCTTGTGGGACTTCATGAGGACATGGCCTTGCGCTTTCCCCATGAGCTCTCAGGCGGTCAGCGGCAAAGACTTAGTATCGCGCGCGCATTGGCCTGCAATCCGCAGCTGATTGTTTGCGATGAACCGGTGTCCGCCCTGGATGTTTCGGTCCAGGCGCAGATTGTTAATCTCTTCATGGATTTGCAGGAACAGCTTGGGCTGACATACATTTTTATCGCCCATGATCTTGCGGTCGTGCGCCATATTGCAAAAAGAATCGGCATTATGTATCTGGGCCATCTGGTTGAGGTGTTGGACGCCGATGATCTGTACGATCAATCGATGCACCCGTATACGAGAGCGCTGCTTTCCGCGGTTCCGACCACCGAATACTATGAGGAGCAGAAACGAGAGCGCATTATTCTGAAGGGCGAAGTACCAAGCCCGATCCATGTCCCCAGTGGATGCCCGTTCCACCCCCGCTGTATGTATGCCACAGAAGAATGTATGGAAAAATGCCCGACATTGGCAGAAGCATTCCCCGGGCATTTTGTGGCTTGCTTTCATAAAATCGAAAATGAGTAAGCAATGCTTTGTGAAAACCGGTCGAGCGTATGCTTGCAAAGAGGGGAAGCGCTGGCCTGACATCCGTGCAAGTACTGCCGGGAAGACCTTGACGTATGAGTAAAGCCGGGCCGCTATTCAGCAAAAAGGAACTGCTGTCGCTGGCCCTGCCTCTCCTGCTTGAACAGCTGTTGACCATGATGATGGGAACCGTGGATACGCTGATGGTATCTTCGGTTGGAGAAGCCGCTGTTTCCGGCATCAGCCTGGTGGAGAGCCTCGATATCCTGGTGCTCCAGATCCTTGCGGCCCTCGCCACCAGCGGAACTGTGATCGTCAGTCAGTATCTTGGCCGTCAGGACAGGCAGCATGCGCGCCAAGCGAGTGGGCAATTGTATACGGTGACCTTGGCGCTCGGCCTGATTCTGTCTGCCGCGGTTTGTACGACAGCCGTGCCGATGCTGCGCCTGATTTTTGGTGCGATTGACCGGAACGTTATGAGCTGTTCCCAGATTTACTTTTCGGTAGTGGGGCTTTCTTACCCGGCCATAGGTATGTATTACGCCGGGACAGCCTTGTTCCGAGCCCAGGGAAACAGCAAAATCGGACTGTACTCCAGTCTTGCCGTAAACCTCATCAATGTCGGCGGCAATGCGCTGATGATCTATGGACTCAGACTGGGTGTGCTTGGCGCGGCGATCGCAACCCTGACGGCTCGAAGCGCAGGAGCCGCCTACATGGTTAAATGTCAGAAGGAAAACAGCGAACTATCCGTTTCCGCTTTTTCAGACCTGCGCCCTGATCGGTATATTATTTCCAAAATTGTTCGAATCGCTTTCCCGTCCAGCTTGGAAAACGGTATATTCCATATTGGCAAAATATTAGTCAGCAGTGTGGTCGCCGGCCTCGGAACAAGCGCAATTGCTGCTTTTGCCGTTGCTAACAGCCTGACAGGCTTGTCCGTTTCTCCCGGCCTGGCCATGTCAACGGCTATGATCCCGGTCGTGGGACGGTGTCTCGGAGCGGGCGATAAGGTACAGGCAAGACACTTCGCCATGGTTCTGCAAGGTACGGCAATGGGTATCCTGCTGCTGTGTTACCTGCTGTTATGGGTACTGCTGCCCGGGCTGCTGCCGCTGTATAGGCTTTCTGAGACTGCAGCTTCTCTGTGCGTCCGCTCGTGCCATGTGTTTGCCCTTTCGGCGGCACCGTTTTGGGCGTTCAGCTTTGTGTTGCCGGGGGCCATGCGGGCGGGCGGCGATGTGAAATTTACGATGGCAGTAAGCATTGTCAGCATGTTTTTATGCCGTGTTCTTCTGGCTGCTGTTTTTGTGAGGACAGCAAGTCTGGGCCTGATCGGCGTGTGGCTTGGGATGGCCGCGGATTTTATCTTTCGTACCGCTTTTTTTATCCCTCGGTTTTTTTCCGGGAGATGGATACACGATGATGTTATATAAACACCGGGATATGCAAGAAAAAAGATAGAACGGAGAAGAGAAGCAATGAAAAGAATCGTATCTTTTTTTGGCGAAGATTCTGAGGTTTTTCGCGACTTAAACAAACGCGCGAAAGACTATGCCAGGTCCAGAAACCTGGAATACCAGTGGGCGATCCAACAGCCGTTCTGCAAAGAAAGTGTCATTGCGAACCTTCGGGAGGCAGACGCCGGAATCATTGATATCGAACCCTACGGGGAAGATATTTTCAGCCAGATCGGTGCCCGAACGAAAATCCTGGTTCGCTTCGGCGTCGGCTACGACAAGGTGGATCTGGACGCCGCCACGGCTCACCGCATTGCGGTCGCCCGCACTGTTGGTGCCAATACCAACGCGGTCGCGGAGATGGCCCTGATGCTGCTCCTCGCGTCCCGGCGCAGGCTCTTTGCCAACACGGCCTGTGTCCGGGAGCATCAATGGGAAAAGCTGGTCTCCCACGAGACGATCGGGAGCACCGTGGGCATCGTGGGCTTTGGCGCGGTCGGGAGACGGCTGGCTAGGCTTCTCAAGGGCTTTGACTGCAAGATCCTGGTGTATATGCCCCGCCCCAATGACGCCGCACTGGAGGAGGCGGGCGCGGAATTGGTATCCCTGGAAGAACTGTTTGAGCGCTCCGACGCCATCAGCATCCACGCGGCCTATAACAAAGAAACAGCCAACATGATCGACGAGCATTTGCTTCGTTTGATGAAGCCCTCCGCCGTGCTTGTCAACACCTCCCGCGGCGGGATCGTCGATGAGGAGGCGCTGTGCCGGGTTCTTACCGAACACTCGATTGCGGGTGCGGGCTTCGACGTGTTTTTGAAGGAGCCCCTGCTGGACGACTCCCCGCTGCGGGAGCTGGACAGTATCATCCTGACGCCGCACGCCTCCAGTCAGACCTATGAGTCGCTGTGGAACATATACAAAATGGCGATCGACATCATCGCCGATTACTTCGAAGGAAAACAGTCACCCTGTATCCTCAATACATTTTAAACACAGAGAAAGGAAGTATTACTATGGGAAGTTTTAAACCGCTGAAGCAGCAGCTGAGCGAGGGCCAGGTCTTCGCGCCCTGCACCTGGGGCTGCTTCTCCGCCCTGGCCGCGGAGAAAACCGGCTTTCAGGCCACGATTCTCTCCGGCGCGTCGCTGTCCATCGACATCTGCGGCTTGCCTGACATTGGCCTGATTACCGCGGACGATCTGGTTCGCGGAACGGAGGCCCTCACCCGCTACACGGAGATGCCCGTGATTGTAGACGCGGATGACGGCTACGGCGAGACCCCGCTGCACGCTTATCGCCTTGCCAAACGCTTACAGCTGGTTGGGGCCCAGGGCATGAGCGTGGACGACACCACCGGTGTGCGCGGCTTCGAGCGCTTTTTCTACCGGATGCGCAATCAGGAAAAGAAGATCGAACACCCGGTCGTGGACCGCGAGGTCTGGCTGGCCAAGGTCAAAGCGGCGGTAGACGCCACGGCCGGCACCGGCTTCCTCGTGATTGCGAGAACGGAAGCGAAGATGCAGTACGGCATTGAGGAGGCCATCGAGCGCTGCCGTCTGGCCCATGAGATCGGTGCGGAGATGACGATGATTATCGGCATCACCACAGAGGAGGACGCGGAGATCGTCTCCAAGTCCGTCCCCGGCTGGAAGATGTGGCCCGATGTCATGTCTCGAAACGGCAAGCCGGATGTGGAGCTGGACAAGCTCAACGAGCTGGGCTTTAACCTTGTGACCTGCCATGTGTTTGAAAAGGCTGCGCTTGCGGGGATGATCGACTTCGGCATTCACACCATGGAGGAGCGTAACACGGTTTACCACGACACCTTCCGGCCGCAGCTGATTTCGCCGGAATTCTGTCAGGCTCAGGTTGAGCCTCTGATGCACTGGCTGGATGAGGAGGCCTTTTATAACGACTGCGCGAAAAAAGTGATTCAGGCCCATAAAGCTTTTTGACAGGATTAGGCTAAATGCATTGAGCTAAAAGATGGAAAAATTCGGAAGAGAGAGGAGCTTGGCTTTAATAATTAAGTGATTTGTTTTAGAGATAGAAAAGCCTTAAATATCCTTACAACAGGCTCTACTATGCTCCTAAACTTGAAACAGCAGTTTCTGATTATGGGCAGATGTCATTGTAATCAAAGCCGCTTTATACCAGGAATGCCCTGAGAGAATCCATGATTCTCTCAGGCTTTCTCATATACCCGCAAAAACGCCAACACATGAGCTTTCGGTATCCGGTATGATCTGCCCACTTTCAGGCATTCGATCTTTCCTTCCCGAATCAACTGATACCCGGTCTTTGTACTGATACCCAGGGCTCGGCTCAGTTCCTCTACTGTCAAAATATCTGGGTATTCCCGCAATACCGCTCGATAGACTTCTCCAAATCCCATACTCATCGACCTTTCGGAATCAAATCATAGTCATAGCCCATACGGTAATTGCAGTACATACACTGCTCCAGCTTTTGTTTACGTGGGCTGCGGCGCAGGTAGTAGTTTCCTGCTGTTCGAAAATTATCAGCGCAGCGCTTGCAGAGGCACATAACGATCACATGGCGATCCGGATTAATCTCTCCAACGCTGATGGCCAGGGCACGCCAGACTTCCTGTCGCTGCATTCTTGATAATACGCCTATATATTCTGACAGCCTGTCTTTGCTGACCGTCCTTATCTGCTCCAGGAGAATTGTTGACTCAGATTCCAGCCCGGTCTCAACACCGATGTTTACGTGAGTAGGTAAATTGGCTTTGCTTGCCCGGCGGGTTGTAATCGCCGCAATAATGACAGTGGAGCTGTGTTGATTCCCTATATCGTTGGAGATGATGACGGCAGGGCGTTGGCCCTCCTGCTCCGATCCCAGACCTTCTCCGAAATCCGTGTAGTAGATCTCGCCTCGAGCATAATTGTGTACATCCATTCTTTTTCCTCCTCAACTTCACATGGCATGAAAGCCAGTTATGTATCAGCCGGGCACAGGCAACAGGAGAATTAGTTGTAGCGTTGTTTGAGCTAATTCTCACCTGTGCCCGGCGTTTCAAATAAAAGTGTACCTATTTGTCCTCGACGCCCCGGCACATCTTTGGGAAGTCATCAAGCGGCTGGTGGTTATCCAGCGCCACGGGTAGCCCCTCGGCAGGATCTCTGCCGACTGCCCTCATTGCCTGCGACGGTTTGTTCACGCTCGGACTGTGACTGGACAGGAGTATCTTTGACCCCATAGCCTGTCATGGCCGCACCGGTGACCATTCGATGCTGTCAGCATTCTGTTATCGCTCTCGTTAGTGCATATGATGTGAGCCTGTCCGGTCTTGGCGCAGATGCTGTTCTGGCTTATGCTTTCGCAAAAGCTATGGGAATGTACTTGATGAATGATTATTGAGTTTTCAAGGTTCCTCCTATTTGCCGTAAAAATGCAAATAGTGTGAGAGTTTTTCTCCTCTCACACTATAGCCGGTAATAACTACTTAATTATTAGAAGGTGCTAAAATCTTTTTTATTTTTTTGCGTAAATAAAAAATACGGAAGTTAATTGCACTTTCGCTTAAACCGGAGAACCGAGAAATCTCTTTGCTTGTATATCCCTCCATTTTCCATAAAACAATTTGAAGAGTTAGATGTTCCGTCTGCTTCAATAAGTAAAGTAACTGTTCATTATCTATTTCATCGAGAAGCTTATCAACACTATGCGGGTTCTCTTCAGCAGTTGATGCTGTTACAAGCTCAACAGGATCATTTATATCGGCCTGATGTTCATAATACCTTCTATCAGCGTTGAATTGTGCCCAATCATAGGAATGAAGAAGGGCAATTACCTTTTCATCAACACCTGCTTCCCGCATCTGTGCCTCCTCGGCCGCTTTCCATTTTAACCATTTTTTCTCTTCTCGGGCTTTATTATATCCCACATTATTTCCTCCAATCTGAATAACGGTTTTAATCAGATTGGAGAGGCGGTGATCTGCAGGAGATCATCGCTATAATGGTAACCTTGCTTCTGCTGTTATTAAAACGCGGTAAATATGCCGTGTATTCTTATAGTATTCCGCCTATAAAGATCCTCCACTAATAATGTGATACGACTTGTAATGTGATAGGAAGATTCGTGATTGAAAAAGAAGGAGCCTGCGTCCAATTGATTTGGACACAGGCTCTGCGATTTAAGCGGTTCTAAATAGCAAATGCTGTCGATTGTTATAGCTAAGGGTAGCTATGTATAAAGGAATTCTTAAATAATTAGCAGGTCTTTGTAATAGGGGTGGTGGAGAATGAAACACCATTTACTGTACCACTGATTACAAGTGTGTAACTTAAACCTTTGGTTACCGTGCAACTGCCATTGAGCGGAACGTATGAGGTTCCACTGCCGCTCCAACTACCTACTACTGTACTGCCTTGAGACAGTGTCATAGTTGCCACGATATTCTTGTTTAGGTCGCTGACAGAACCTGAACAATTTGCCGTCGTCCCACTGAAAGTAAGTGAACCAGAGGCAACAATTTCGGAGATTACCGGGTCATCGGCAGGAGATGACGTATCTGCGGCGTAAGCGTAGGCTGCGACCGCTAATATGAGGGTCAAAACAAGCACGATGGAAAGAATCTTTTTCATGGGAACACGTCCTTTCTAATTATAATCAATATTAAAACGTAGAAGGCCGACGTTTCCGGACAGTGTTTTTTATTTTTCTGTAATTCCTTCCGCAATCTTAATCATGATCTCCTTGGGTAATGATGCACTTAAGTTATAAACAATTGTATTTCTGTTATTTGTCCAGACAAGGATATTTGCAGTATCTGGGCTTATACTCCGATAAAAATCAGCACGCTCACTGTTTATTTCAGCAGTTTCTTGCTCAAAATCAGAGGTAAAAACCTCAACATAATCGGATCCATCCGTAGGCCAGTATTCTAACATAATGACATCATTTGCCCCGATAAGCATTGTCATGCGTTTTTGACCATCGTTGTATACTTCCTGAACCTCATAATGACCGGGCAACCAAGTGAAGTCGTGGTCTGGAAGTGAAGTTGCCTGCACTCCTGAATGTCCAGAAAAGAATTGATAGAAAATGCTGCTTTCGTATGTGCTGCGAATCCAACGTGAAAAATCAGCCCGGGCATCAGGATTGAAAGCAAGAAATAGAGCACCCGTGAAAAGAATGCCCAGAAAAAGTACGGCTGCATGTTGGAGGAAACTCTTCCACTGGAGCCGCCGTTTTTCTTTTTGTAATAGGTTTTGAATTCGAGACAAGAATTGCGAGGAAAAGGTGTGGTGGCATTCCGAATCCTCTATCAGTGCGCTAAGCATAGAATCCCGAACAGCTTGCGCTGCCGTTCGCAGTGCTTCGTCTGTAAAGAATTCATTAGAGGAGAACTCGGTGCTCATAGCACCTCACCGTCTTTTTCAAGCTGTTTCTTCAATGCGTCCTTTGCCCTCCAAATCAATTTCTGTACGCTCCCCTGGGTCATACCTAGCATCTTGGCGAGCTCTTTCGTGTTATAACCGTTGTCGAAACGCAGCAATAATACTTCACGATACCGCGCTGGTAACTTCGCCATGGCATCCGCCAGCCCATTGTCACCGGGAAGGGGAATGTCGATACCATGAGTCGCATCATTCAGCTCCTCCCCGGACAAATGCTTTCTGGAGCGTATGATGTCTATTGCTTTGTTTTCAGCAATAATAACGACATATGATTTGGTTTCCGGACAGTCAACCTTCCCAACTTTGTTCAAGTTATCAATGATAGACACAAATGCCTGATGCACGGCATCTTCAGCATCGAACTCATTTTTCAGAATTCTGTTAGCAACGGAAAACATCAGGAATCTGTATTGATTATAGATTGCTTCGAACTTTGATTTGTCCTCTTCGGACTCTATCATTTGCAGATAGATCAGCATGAGTTTCTCCCCTTATGTCATATGGTGACGAATAAATTATAACGCGCTGCTTAGTCTTTTGAAAACAGTTTTCGACAGATTTCGCGCTTATAACATAAAAAGAAGCGTTTCACACATACGATGAAACGCATTCTATAGATTGTTCTCAATGATTTCCGTTGAATGCCTCTATTACATTCATGACTGCAGCCTTCTGTTGCGCGGTCAGGAAAACCCACCCCTCAAACAGTTTCTTCAATTCCGGGCTGAGTTCTACCATTTCATTGTCCGCAAAGAACTGCGACATGGTAATTCCCAATCCGCTGCAAATGGCCTCCAGCGTTGGAATGGACGGTGTGGCGTTACGTCTGAAGATATTCAAGATCGTGGATTCGGATAAATTGGACTCTTTGGCCAGCCGGTACTCGCTCCAGCCGCGCGCTACCAACAGCGCCCTCAGTTTTTCGTGCGTATCCAAGAAACCACCACCTCGCTTAATGCCATTTTACCGTCTTTTATGGTGGTTTCATACCGTATTTCTGTAATGAATTTACTGTTTAGTTAGATAATCCGACAATTCTCTCTTTGCTTCGACAAGCTGGTGTCCGTTTTTCCTCTTGTAGTACGTTTCATATAAGAGCTAGTTTATGCAGGTTTCAAATAAAAACGACTCTGGAAAGGAGAAAGAGAATGAATAAAGCACTTGTTGTGGGGATTAATGAATACCCTTCTTCGCCATTGAATGGCTGCTGCAACGATGCAAACAGAATCGAAAGGCTTCTCCTGCGCAATGAAGATGGCAGCCCGAATTTCTCTGTAAAAAAGCATCTGAATGTCAGCACAAAGGGCAAACTCAAAGCACTTATTAGAGACTGCTTTTCCGGTGATGATGACACTGCGCTCTTTTACTACTCCGGTCATGGGCACATTGACTCAGTAGGCGGATATTTGGTTACCCCTGACTACAGCCAGGACGATTGGGGCGTATCACTCAACGAGATCCTCCAGATTGCGAATGAATCACGCTGCAAGAATAAAGTCATTATCCTCGACAGCTGCTTTTCTGGCTTTATGGGCAGCATTTCAACTGCAAATCAGGACACAGCTGTGATCAAAGAAGGCGTCACAATTCTAACAGCAAGTCGCAATGACGAATCTTCCATGGAAGTAGATGGACAGGGCTTGTTTACCTCTCTGCTGATTGAAGCTTTATCAGGAAGAGCTGCAGATGTCACGGGCCATGTTACACCGAGCGGCATTTATTCGTATATTGACAAAGCCTTGGGGCCTTGGGATCAGCGCCCGGTTTTCAAAACCAATGTAACAAGATTTGTTTCTCTGCGAAAAGTAAAGCCAAGAATTAGTCTGGAATCCTTGCGCAGGCTTACAGAGTTCTTCGTATCAGAAGACGATCAAATGCCATTGGATCCTTCCTATGAGCCGACCAATACGCCTGAAGACGTTCACAAAATCATTGAGCCATTCGCTACCGAGGAGCACACAAGAGATTTTTCCATTCTCCAGGAAATGGAAGGTGTTGGACTTGTTGTCCCTGTTGGAGAAAAGCATATGTACTATGCTGCAATGAGATCCAAAACATGTGAATTAACAGCTTTAGGGAAGCATTACTGGAAGCTTGTTTCCAAGGGAATGATTTAAGGAGAATAAAATGAATAAAAGTAGAGCATATATCAGTTTTGACTTTGATCACGACAGTGATTTGAAAACATTGCTGGTGGGACAAGCCAAGAATCCCAGCTCCCCTTTCGAGATTGTGGATATGTCCATTAAAGAGACTATCTCGGATAATTGGAAGGCTAACGCGCGTCGGAGAATCAAATCCTGCGATGTGGTAATTGTGATCTGTGGGCAATATACGAACACCGCATCCGGTGTCAGCGCAGAAGTCAGGATCGCTCAGGAAGAGAATATCCCTTATTTCCTGCTGGGTGGGAGGGCCGATGCTTACAATATTAAACCTACTGCAGCTAGGCCTTCTGACAAAATTTACAGATGGACGTGGGATAATCTCCAGTTGTTGATTGCAGGGAGAAGATGATGAAGTTCTTTATATCACATAAACAAGAAGATGCGAGTACTGCGCTGCTGATAGAACACGAGCTTGAACTTCTGGGGATTCCTGCCTATCTGGACGTATTGGATAATACCGTAACTCAGAGTGGCCAGGAAATGACAGAGCATATTAAGAAAAAGATCAATGACTGCACAGATATTATTGTTATTATGTCTCGTCTAACTCTGGCATCCCAGTGGGTTCCCTTTGAAGTGGGAATAGCCGCTCAGCGAGATCTGCCGACTGCTACCTTTTTGCGGTCAGATGTTCCACTTCCTGAATTCTTGGAATACTGGCCTCGACTTAAATACTCTTCCGATATCAAGAAGTATGTCGAGGCAAAACGGCAAGTAGATTTGGAGTATTCTCATTCCTATCAGTATGCTTCAGCGACCAATAAAACGGATCGCTTCTATACAGTGCTAAAACGGAAACTATACTAATAGCCTTGTGATCCACTTTTGTTTAATTATATTCAATTAATAATTGGCTACTTAAATCGCTATTGCAAAGCAAGGAACAGGGGGCATAACATATGTCAGAAATAGTTCTGTACTTTTTAAAACGCACAGAGTTTGTAAGCACAGTTCGCTGCAAAGTTTGTGGTGGCTGGGGCGGCGAGTGGGGATTATCGCAAGGAGTTGGTCCCATGTGTGTGGATTGTTGGAGAAAAGGTGGGCATCTGTAACAATTGTTATCTGTTACATAACAAAAACGCTTTGGCCCGCCCAAAGCGTTTTCCCTTTGTGAGCATATCACTGCCATTGGTTTTGATTCTGTGAAAGGAAGTGAATCCATGGAAAAGATTGTTGAAGCTGGACTAAAAATTGATTTACATATTCACTCAAAAGCATCCTATGTGAAAGATGGGAAAAAAGTAGCCAATAATACACTGGATAATATACCTCTCCTCATATCCAAACTCTCCGAAAACGGGGTCAATATCTGTGCCATAACAGATCATGATACGTTTTCTTATGACATGTATCGCGCCTTGAAAGCTGCTGAGGATCAGGAGAACTCTATCCTGAGGGTCTTACCAGGAGTTGAGTTTTCCGTTACCTTCTCTCATGAGGGGACGGCGAAAATGCTTCATATTGTTACGATCTTTTCGGATACTGACGATGAGAAAGTTAAACAAATGGAGTATATCATTCAGGCAAATCGGCCCGGACGGGACGGATCCTATACGGAAGAAACAATGCTTTCTTTACTGCGGCAGATTTCTCTGGATACGATACTAATTGTACATCAAAAAAGAAGCTTGTACGGAGGCACTCCTGGAGGTAATGATGCCAACGCGCTTGGCGAAAAGAAATTCTTTGAGTTTGCAAAAACAGATTATTTTGAGGCTTTTGAATTCAGAAATAAACGGAATGAGATGTTCAACAGAACTTATGTTCATGAACAAGGCTTGGAAGAAAAAGTTCGTTTTGTAACCGGAACTGACTGCCATGACTGGACGGTATACCCGGCTGAAGACAGTACACATAAAGAGCCGTTTCCCTATACGTATGCCAAATGCCTCCCAACTTTCAAAGGGCTTGCTATGGCTATGACGGATCATACCCGCTTAAAGACCGGCAATAATAGCTTTTTCTGCAACGATAAGTTTTTCTTGCCTGAAATAACCTTCAAACAGGGAGAGGAAACAACCACCATTCCGCTCTCCAAGGGATTAAACGTCATTATCGGTGATAATTCTGTTGGGAAATCGTTATTGCTTCATGCTTTAACGCGCTTCAAAAAGCAGACGGATGGAATGCTCACCGGTAGTGTTGTTAGAGGCTATAGAAAGTTTCTAAAAGAGCATGGTATTGAACTGAAAACGCAGTTAAATGATGACCAGGTATTTACTTTCGATATGCAGGGGGAAGTGCGGGCTAAATTTGAGGAGCAGACGCTTCCCACAACTGAGTTCTTGCGCAACTATTTTCCTGATGTAATCGATCCTTCTCCGTATAGGAAAATGGTGGAAGACGAAATTGACCGGATGATTGCATATCTCAATCACAAGTTTAGTCTGGAAAGCGCAATTGGAGAGTTGAAAAGCTTTTCAATTTTAGAGGAAGACATCCAATCGGAAAGCCTTATCTTTATAAAAAATCTCCGAAATACTAAACCAAAGACTTCAAGATATACTGGGTTGCTTACCGCGATAGACAACGCAATTGTCAGCACCAAAGCGATTCTCAAGTATAAGGATATTTTGGAAAAACCAGATGAAGCTTCAGTTCGCGAAATGCTAGATGAGCTCAACAGGATAAAAGAAAAATATACCAAACAACAACACCCCCAGAGAGAGAACATGCAAAGTCTGCTATAATAAAGACCAAAATCAAACAGTATCTAAAGAAGAACAATTTGGCGGGTCAATCTTTTGCTATCGAATTGCTCTTAATGGAGACGGATCAAAAACTAATAATTATGTTTTGAGCTATATCATGGTCTCAACATACCGGAAGCCTTTTACAAATACAACGCATGGAGTTATTAGAGATGAAGTTGAGCAAAGAATTAAGAATATGATTGATTACAGGATCAAACCGCAGCTTTTGGTTGAACTATCTCAATTATACATTTCTTATCTCTACGATTCGACTTCTTCCCATGAAGAATATACTCAGGAAGACGTACATGATTACGAACAAGCGTACCGCGATATAGAACGTGAAATCGAAGTAAGAAGAAGGTCAAATTGCAATAGATGCACTAGTTAATATACAGGTATAGCTACGTACAACACTGCGCTTCGCTTTTTACAAGGAATCACATAATAAACATAAAGTGCGTGCCCACGTAGTTTGTGCATGAATTAAGACAAGGCAAAAGAACGGCCCATCCTCTTCCGAAATGTAGCTGCTGTTCGGCGTGGACTCCCGCGGCTTGTTGTCTCACCGCGTTGTACTCTTTCTACAGATTTCCTTCAGACCACAGGGCAAGAATCAGGCCGGACGCCATTGGCCGGTTGAATCGTGAGATTCGGCGGCGGATGCGAGTGATTGGCTGCTTCTCAGAAGAAAACTCTGCCTGATCTTTGCCTGTGCTTGGCAGCGCCATGAATCCAGCACACAGTGGGGCACTGACTAATACATTAACGTGGAGCACGTGGAGACTTTGCAGGACGATGCCTCTATAGCTGGCTAACCTCGTCTGCATGATGCTGCAAAACAACTCTTGATATTACAATAATGGCTGCACAAAACTAAGCGAAAAGTTGGTTATGTGCAGCCAAAAAACCCTACATCTCACAAAGAGAATACATATCTGAAGAATATTTTAGTTTTAGAATTGTACGGTGACAGAGATTGATATTGGAACCTTTCCAGGAGTTGTTTTTGAGTTTACAGTATACGGCTCAAAGCTTCTCAGCTTTGTTGCCCTTGGATATTTGTGGTATAATAAAAAATTAGATACAATGAAGCGTATTTTAATTTCACTTATGTTTAATAAGTTTTGTATGTGAGGAGCGGCATGCTGAATATTATTATTTGCGATGATGACAATGTATTTGCGCAGAGAGTAAAAGAAGAAATAGAGGTACTTATCGCTCCCAGTAGAATTCCAGTGAAAATTCAAGTCTTTTCTTGTGCCGAAGACATCGGAAATGAAACAATGGCTTCATGTGATGTTGCATTTCTAGACATCGATTTTACCGGTAAACAATACAGTGGGATGGATATAGCAAAGAGAATCCGAAAATACGAAACGGATGCCATCATAGTCTTTATAACTAACTATCTCGAGTACGCGCCTGCGGGGTATGAAGTTCGGGCTTTTCGGTATATTCTGAAGAATGAATTACCCCAAAAGCTTCAAGAAAGTATTAGGCAAATAGTATCCCACATACGCACCGAAAAGGCTGATATAAAGATCCAGGCGGATGGGGAGATTGTTGATTTACTACTAAAAGAAATCATTTATGTTGAAGCAATGGATCATACTCTGATTTTTCACGTTTCTCAGCGTAAACGGGGAGATGATAAGCAATACATTTGCTATTCAACACTAAAAATAAATTAGCTTCACTAAAATGGCAGCCTTTTCCGAAAACACTGTGCTCCAAAATGGCTTCCTGCATATCAGCATAATCAAAAGATGCGTCGACAAAATGGGATTCACTAAAATCAGCGCCTTGAATAGAAGCATCTGTAAAATCGACCGCTTGTCCACTTTCTATATCTGTAAAGTCGGCTCCGGCCAAATTTGCGCCGCTAAAGTCTGCAGCGTTCACAAAACAACCGCTTAAATGACCGTCAGTAAGATTTGCATCAGAAAAAACTGCATGGGTTAAGTCAGCGCCAGAAAGATGTACTTCTGACAATTCACCGTCTGTAAAATCTCCATCCGATAAGTTAAATCCATTAAGCGCAAGCGGTAGCAAGGATTGGTGTTGAGAGTTTGTTGCAGTCATCCTCGAAACAGACGCAATAACATGATTAAACATATTTTTTTGCTTATCATCTGGCCTAGGAGGCTGGCAATCTAAATATTCGAAAAGCATAAGTACAGATTTTATCATAATAGGGATTCTATCTATGTAATGCACTGTGGTTGGATACTTCTTGGGCGGTGTGAAGAGGTTCCCGTCTATTACACAATTCAAAAAGTGCCTCTCAAGCGCTCTTTTCATTATAGAATTCTTTGGCGTGCTCTCTTCCATTTTAATTCTTTCATATAAGAAAAGGAATATATCTGTTGTCACAGGGGCATATCCAAAGCATTCAGCGAGCACTTCGCACAGTTCTTTTTCACTCATATGCTCCGAAGCAGAATTCAAAATTTCTAACATTTTTTCAGATGTAAAATACTCTGCAATCGTTTTGTGAGCAAACTCGACTGCATTGAGTCCGGTATTATCTTTGTTATAATAAAATGTTAGAGCATATGTATCTTTTATTCTCTTTTTCTCTTCATCACTTAATGAGGATGCTGTTGTAGAACATTTTTGCATTGCCTCTGAAAGTGCTTTCTCAACCTCATCAGGCTCTAAAAACGGGTCGGCCTGATCTATGTAATTTAAGCGTCCACTTCTAAACATGGAAAATGCAATCTCAATACATATCTGTCTGGCAAGATTCTGTGGTATTATCTCATGCATAGCGACATAAGGTGTTGCATCATAATTTCGCGCATCTGTAACTTCACAAAGTACCGCATCATATACAGAACAGATGCTTTTGTGATTGGATAGCAACTCTCCCCGAGCATTTGCCATATAGAATAGGATAGGAACTGCAAAAATAGCTTTTTTATCGCTATATTTCTCATCTTTCAAATGTGCATTGTTGCTTTCAATTGTGTCATGAAGGCTGGGATGAACAGTCAAGTATTTCTTAGACCAAAGATCGAGGTCGCTATTATCCCAGTTTTCTATATGAAGCGTAAGACAAAAGTTTTCTATTGCACTATCGATACGAAAGTATCCTGTACGAGAGGTAATAACTAACTGCAATCCAGTAACTACAGAAAGATTCTGTAATAGCATTTTCAGATATGTGTGAAAATCTGTTTTTTGATATAGTGCGCAAATCTCATCAAGGCCATCCAAAATAACGATTGAATTAACCAGATTACTTCTTTCAATCCCTATGTATTCCAGTAAACCTTGGATGGGGTCAACGCTATTGATTTGGCTTTTCAGCATATTACGCAGGCGGACGATATAATACGGGCGCGATTTTGCCATGCTAGGGAGTAGTGTTGAGAGATATGAAACAAAACTGCTCTTTCCACTTCCTGGCTTTCCCATAATCATAATTGCAAATTTTTTATCCGCTATTACGGGGAACCTATCATCCAGCTGCCAAGTAAATTCTTCTCTCGCATTAAAGAAGGAATCTAACATTCTGGCAAAATCTACTCTCTTTTCTCCTTCAGGAGTGCCCACCTTATATTTCGCAGGGATGTATACATCCTTTAACAGCGCTTTCGCTCCATCACCAATGGCAGATTCCAAAAATAGCGGTTCATGAAAAGCGTCAAGATATTCCTTGCAATCGGGATTTATATTGCTCTGAGGCAATACGTTCACTCTTTCGTTTGGATTGCGGTTGAGATAATTATACAACTCTTGATTAAGCGAAAGGTTTATGGAAAAACTGTCGATCCAGTAATTGATTACATCTTCATCTGCGATTCCTGTTTCATCAGCTCCAGAGGCGCGAAACAAGATGCTTATTAGGCTGTTCTGAAGATTGTTGTTAAAGGATAAGAAATCATTATCCTTTAGTAGTTCTTCTATGGCGGAGTTATTGCATTCCCAACCAAAGTGTGTACAGGTATCAAAGTAAGCTTTTTCTAAGCATGACAATAATTGACCAGCTAATAGTTTGCGGGCATCATTATAACGTGATGTACTCCGAAATCTCTGGTAGCCATTTGAAACGAGTTGCTCAACGACATAACCTACAGCTTGCTGAAAATATGGATTGTGGATAATACTGTAAAGATCCGGATTCATTATCTGCCACCTGCTTCCCAAACATTAATACTGCCAAAGGCAAACGGAAAAAGTATATTATATAATAACCCATAATCATTCAAAATTCTAGATTTGTTATTAAAGATTTACTGATATTGTGCTTGCATTTTGATTCTACAATTAAGCCGCTTACTCCGAAATCGAATAAGCGGCTTCCAAAGATATGCAATTGGTGCCCCTCATGTGTTGGCAATCTTGGTAATCAGCTCATCCACGCAGTCGACGTATCTGCCCTGCGAGGTTAGCCTGTTCTTCATGCGAATGAGGCTCCGTAACACAAGTCGGGTTTCTTCTGAATTAAGATAAAGATAGTATCTTTGGTTCTTCATTTTTATCGCCTCCATCTTAATCATAGGAAAAGGGCGCCTGAATTTCAATTATGCGATTTGAGCTTTAAGAGGATTTGTTTATTTAAATTTCTATGAGTTCCGGACTTAACTGAAATACCGATGAAGTGCCAGCTTACTAGGAAATCAATGAGATATTCTTTTGGAATATAGAGGCGCCGCTTTATGTAAAAGTTCTTGAGTTGCTGCTTGCTACACCAACGCACAACGGAGGATACCCTGTATCCGGTAAATTTGGAGATCTGTTTAGTGGTTAAGACATCTGGATAACGCTTCAACGCTGCTTCGTAGAATTTGCGCATGATAAGCAAGTCAACTTCCGTCAACGCACGGTTAAGCTCACTTTGTTTCTTCTTGTAGAATCCCTCTGGTGGCCTGTATAATTCGGGACGCAACTCCCGATCCTCTAAATAGTGAACAACCGCATTAGTTTCAATCTTGAAGCGGCGCGTTTTTTTGCCGCTGTCAATGCAGGGGACAAGACCATTCTCCAATAAGAACAGACAGGTTTTCTTGCTGATATGGCAGACCTTATACATCTGATTCTTGGTCATATATTCGGGAAACTGTTGTAGAAGCTCGCTGTAACAATTGCTTGTTTTCATATGATACACCTCTGCGTTTTATTTGCCAACAGCAGAAGACGATGTATCAGTTCTCTCCTTTTTCTTTTGAGACTGCTAGTTTTCATTGGCGTGACAAGGGCTGGAGTTCTCTCCTGAATTCTCTCTTTTCTTCCCAAATTCTCTCCATTTTCCCGTTTTTGAGGCCATTTTTAAGCCTGCCGCCGGGAGTTCGAATTTTCCTTGATGCCATGCGGGTTTGATGGTATAATTTACTTGAAATCAGCGGCTTTTCCGAACTGTTGGAGCTTCCAAACCAAGGGCTTATTTTGGGTCAAATTCCACTAAAGTCCATTCGGCGGAGAAGTCTTGAAAACCGTTAGGGCGAAAGTCCACGCGGGTTCGAATCCTGCACCCTCC
>JAUMVV010000080.1 GCA_030529985.1 Bacillota bacterium | reverse complement strand
GAGTTGGTCCCGGTATCATGACTAAACGCTTATTTATCATTTTGTTATCCCCCTATCAGCTCAACGGCTTTTTCTGTCATCGGAATAAGATCGTCTTTATTCAGCAGTCTGATGTTAAACTTCCTATTAAGTGCCGCCAGATGCTGTAACCCAAAAGCAAGTTTGTTGAGATAAGAGTAAACGCCTACAGCACCCGTGGAAATCTCTTTGTCGGAACCGTAGAGTCCCTTTACTTCATTCATCTCAGCAAATATACTGTCAACGGTATCTCCGTATTTTTTATATTCAGTTGGAATTTCATTAGCTTTGATTCGGTCTCCTATTTGTTTGCCCTGCATCGCTGCAGCCATAGCGGCTCTACAAACGCCTATGCAATTTACAGCGCCGTTACCTAAGGCAAGCGCTTTGAAAAGTTGATCTTCCGAAGCAAAACCTCCGGTAAGAGAAATAAATGGCACATACTCATCTGCAGATCTGAGTGAGTTTACTACACTCTCTATTACCGGTTCGATACATATCGCCGGCAGCCCCCACTCATTCATCATCTTGCAAGGACTGTATCCGCTCCCACCACCAGCTCCATCAATAGTGACCATATCAACCTTGAATTTAGATGCGAATCTGAGAACCGTTTCGATATCTTCTCTGTCATAACCTGCCATCTTGAAGTAAATATTTTTCGCACCCATATTCCTTAGGTCACCTATTTTCTTTTCAAGCTTTTCTTCCGTCCACATCGGTAGTTCATTGAATGAGAAAAAGTGACTTCCTTTCCCGCTGCTATACAGTTCTGCTATCCTCTCATCCTCCGGATCCGGATACACATCAAGCCCAAGTTTTTTCTTTTCTAAAGCTTCCTCAAGAGATCCTAACTTGATAGCAGGCTGAATACCTTTAGCCGCTTGTCCAAATTTTATCTCTATAGCATCAAAACCATATTTCTGGAGACCGATCTTATCGATGCCAAGTTTCATATCTTCCAGATTACACTGAAGAATGATTTGACCATATCCTCTATAATAATCCATAAAGGAATTTCGGATTTCCCCGAGCAAAGGTGCCTCCACTGCCTTGCCATTCTCAAGGATGAGTCCCTCGTCTTTGTAAACAGCATTTTCGCCGACTACACAAGGAACACCTGCCATAGCCGCGCCGCCGAAATAATCTTTCCAGTTAAGCTTTATTAAAGCAGGAAGCATGATTGGCATCTTTATTTTTACCGGATTATGATACCCATATTCATTTTCTAGCTCAACATTGTAGATCGCAGGGATTTTCCCTTCTTTTAATCCTTTTGCTCCAAAGACTCTGCCGTTTATATTGAAATGTGAATAGTTTACCGGATAGTCCTTTTCGGAGGCTATCTGATTGTTTCCTGTTGTAGTCGGATACACGGTCTGTGGCCCTAGAACTGCTGCCATTCCGATTTCGCATTGATTCTGGCAATCCATCGTACACATAGAACACATGCCCGACTGTGGAGACGTATATTTACTGCGCATGGCAGTTCTGGCATAGCCCGATGTCAGTCCTGGTGAATAAGTCATCTTAATTACCTCCTGTCATTTCTCCTAGTCCTTACGAATCTTGATTGACTTCAACTTGTCTTTATAAAACGTATCAGCGGTGTAAATTGCAGCCACGGAATTATGCCCCAGCACTCTGTCCTTTACAACCAGTGTACGGCGTATCCAAATGAATACTTAGGGCCGTCGCCAACATCTCCTGCAGGAACGCTGAGTACATCGCCGATCGACAGACCTGCTTTGGTCATGATCCAATACAACATATACAGTGCGATAGCTACCATCAGAGGTGATACCAGCTTTTCGAACCAGGCAATTACATTAATACCTCTAGCGGTAGTAAACGCCTGAACGAAGATGAATATTATCAGCACGATAATCATTGTAACGAAGTTGCCTGGCCAGCCACCATCTGTTAAAATGTACAACAGTGAGTTAATAGCTGAAGCTCCCAGGAACGACTGGAAACCGAACCAGAACATAGCAGGTAATGCTCTTATTATCGACGGTATATGCGTACCTACTACTCCATATACCGCTCTAAGGTATACTGCCATAGGAATGCCGTATTTTATTCCTATATCACCAGTGAACAACATTACGATAATAACGATGAAATTACCAAGACCGGCGGCCCACAGTATTGAGGCAACACTCAAACTTGGATAGAGGGTCGATCCGATGGTGAATGTGGTAAGCAGAACTGACATTCCTACCCACATGATACCCATGTCCCTTGCTGTAAGGTGACGGTCTTCCTGTCTCGTAGGCAGTACGTCCGGAGATACCAATCTACTGGTTGGCATCTGATGTACAGCTTCGATTTCAGCATGGACTTCAGGATCGAACGTGCCAAACGTATTCTTGACTTCCATAAAGTAACTCCTTTCATTATGGAGGCTGCTAACCTTAGCACTTATAGCAGCCTCCTTTTTCTTTTTACCCCAATAAATCAGGATAGCCGATGTACTCTTTCTTTTGAGGGTAATTGAAGTACAGATTTTTATTAGTAGTTTTGCCGAGATCAACGAGCGCCTCCGCAACTTTTACTGCCGCTGTTACACCGTCAAAGACAGGAACTCCAAGTCTTTTCTCCAGATCTGCAGTAAACTCAACCATTCCTGCACATCCAAGGCAAATAGCCTCTGCACCATCTTCTTCGATAGCTTTGACACTTTCTTCATATAACTCTCTTGCGCCCTTTTCAGGATCGCTTTCGAATTCCAGAACTTCCATGTCAGTGCATCTTATAGAGGCGCATTTTTGTTCCAGACCATATCTGGAAATTACGTCTTCCATTACAGCCTTCCATCTTGGCAGTATCGTTACCACAGAAAATCTATGCCCCACAAAAGTTGCCAGGTGCATAGACGCTTCCGCAATCCCTATTACAGGAACGGCAGCAACTTCTCTTGCAGGATAGAGCCCCGGATCTCCATAGCAGGCAGTTATAAACGCGTCGAATCCATCATTCGCGCTCTTTCTTACCTCTTCAACTACTCCAACACTCGCATAGACTTCGTCGTGATGGTTTTCTATGCTTACAGGTCCCTTTTCAGGGCTAACGCAGACGATTTCAGTATCAGGTCTGGCTACAGTTAATGCAGCCTCTCTGATTCCATCTGTCATTGCTTGTGTTGTGTTAGGATTGATTATTTTAATTTTCATGTTTCTCTCCCATTATCTGGCTTCAATACATTTGATTAAGCAAGTTCATAGCTGAGACCGAATGGCTTACCAGGAACGAACTTACCGGTGCCCTTTTCACCTACATACTTACCGCCGTCAGCTACCAGTTCGCCTCTCAGGAATACCTTGTCAGCACGTCCAATCTGGTCAAATCCTTCAAATGCGCAGTAATCACATCCCTGTAAGCTGTTTTCAATCGAGATAGTACCCTTGTAAGTTGGATCAAAGATAACTACGTCAGCATCTGATCCTATTGCCAGAGTACCCTTCTGAGGGAACAGACCGTTTATCTTAGCCGGGTTAGTGCAGCAAAGTTCTACGAACTTCTTCCTCGAGATCTTTCCTTTTTCTACACCTTCTGTCCAAACAACCGGAATTCTGTTTTCAAGCCCAGGAGCGCCATTAGGGATATCAGCAAATGTCTTTCCTTCACCATATCCTGCGTGCTTATGAGTTTCATAATTAAATCCACAGTGGTCTGAACTGATCGCATTCAGCCATCCCTTCTTAACACCTTCCCACATTGCATCCAGGTGATCCTGTGAACGCAGTGCCGGTGAGCAAACAGCCTTTGCACCTTCGAATCCAGGCTTATCAAGTGCATCTGTAGTGATAGTAAGATAGTGCGTGCAAGTTTCTCCAAAGACTGCGACACCCTTTTCATATCTGTCTCTGATTACTTCCATTGCACCCTTAGCAGTTACGTGTACGATGTAAATTGGTGCGTCTGCCAGTTCTGCCAGATAAGCAGCACGGCTAACAGCTTCTTCTTCAACTACCGGAGGTCTGGAAAGTGCATGTCCAATTGGCGCAGTTATGCCGCTTTCAGCTACCTGCTTCTGCAGAGTTGCAATCATGTCAGCACTCTCTGCATGAACCATGATAGTAACACCGGATTTCTTTGATGCCTGCAGTGCTTTGAGAACAGCATCGTCGTCGCAGTGGTATGGCTGCCCTCTGTAAGCCATGAACAGTTTCAGTGAAGTTACGCCATATTCAGGCATATGTTCAATCTCTTCAAACAGAGCATCGCTCGCATCGTATACAACTCCATGATAGCCATAGTCACAGCACGCATTTCCATCTACCTTGTTTTTCTGATATTCATCGATGGAATCTTTCAGACTCCAGCCTACCTTCTGATTTACGAAGTCGATGATTGTCGTTGTTCCTGAAACTACTGCAGCAGGTGAACCTTCCCAACCAACGCAGGTCGTATCGCCAAATGAAAAGTCAAAGTGAGTATGCTGGTCAACTCCGCCAGGCATTACATATTTACCTTCTGCATCATATACTTCATCCGCAGCGGAAGGATCAATAGCTCCTCCAATTGCAGCGATTTTTCCATCTGCTAACAGAAGGTCACCCTTAAATTCGTCTGTCGCAGTGACAATAGTTCCGTTTTTGATAAGTACTTTTTTCATCGTTTGCTCCTTTCGTTCAATAATAAATAGTTGTATGACAAACCACTTGTAAATGGTTGTTAATGAATCAGATATGAATAATGATTCTTATTGTGATATAGCTACCAGCGTATTTAATAAGAGGTCAACTCCTGCTTTGATGTCATCCCAATCTGT
>JAUMVV010000013.1:24290-27920 GCA_030529985.1 Bacillota bacterium | reverse complement strand
GAACGGCACGTACGGTGGTGTGAGAGGGGCTACAAGTTAGCCCCTACTCGATTTTAGCAATTCATAGCATTATCTATTCCGAAAATTATGATTATCGGAATAGTTGGATAAGCGCTAATAAAAAACCCGAAGCTCAGATGTCACTCCTCCTTTCGGGTTCTATCCAGATAACTCTGCAATATTATCACAGCCGCCTGTTTATCTATTACGGTCTTTCGTCTGGCTCTTGACAGATCCGCTTCTATCAGAACTCTTTCCGCCATGACCGTGGTAAGCCGTTCATCCTGGAATTCTATTTTAATATTCCCCATTTTTTCGGCTCTGAGTTTGTTTTCAAGCTTTGTTCGGAATTCACGCACTTTTTCGGTTTGGATGCTGTCGGTTCCGTCAAGTTTTAAAGGCAGCCCTATCACAACTGTGTCGCACGCATGTTCTTTTATCAGCTCTATCACTCCGGCTGTATCCTTCTTTATTCCGATGCGTTCAATGGTCATCAGACCCTGCGCGGTAATATTTAAGGCGTCACTAACAGCGACGCCTATCGTTTTATCTCCTACATCTAATCCTATTTTTTTCATATTAAATGATTACTTGTGGAGGTATGCTTTGATAAGTTCTTCAACCAGGTCATCTCTCTCGATCCTTCCAATAACATTTCGTGCGTTATTGTGACTTGTAATATAAGAAGGATCGCCTGACAAAATGTAACCAACCATCTGATCAATTGCATTATAACCCCGTTCTTCAAGAGCATCATACACTATTGTCAGAATTTCCTCTATCGTCTTCTGTTCAACTCTGTCAAAGTTATCATACATTCTGGTCTGTCTATCCATTAGAAACCTCCTAACATCTATGTGTTAACAGTATAACATTATTTAACAAATAGTTACAAGTCATCTTAATAATTATTAATAAGCTCTTCTGCCTTTGCAAAGGCTTCCCTGATCCTGGATGGGTCCTTGGCACCCGCCTGTGCCATATCTGCCTTGCCACCACCGCCGCCGCCTGCTGCTGCAGCGATTTCCTTGATCATCCTGCCGGCATGCATGCCCTTCTCGAGCAGGTCATCCGTCAGGGAAACGAGGAAGGTGACTTTACCGCCGGACACAGCTGCGAATACCATAGCCATACCCTTGCCTGATTTCTTGATGTCATCAGAAAGCCCTCTCAGGTCGTTGATGCTGTAGTCCTCGAACTCCCCGGTGATGAGCCTGATGCCGTTGATCTCTTTGGCTCCTGCAACCAGGGAATCCAGACCCGAACTCATTTCAGCTTTCTTGAGTTCCTCTATTTCCTTCTTCAGAGCACGATTTTCTTCCATTATCGCTGCCGCCTTATCGAGGAGAACATCCTTCTTGGCTTTGAGAATACCGGCAGTTTTGCCGAGAAGGTCTTCGACCTCACCGAAGCGATTATTGATTTCCTGTGCCGTTATAGCCTCAATCCGCCTTATGCCGGACGCAACGCCGCTTTCACTGACGATCCTGAAGGCGCCGATATCACCGGCATTCCCCACATGAGTGCCGCCGCACAATTCCTTACTGAATTCGCCTATGGAAACAACCCTTACTTCATCGCCATACTTTTCTCCGAAGAGTGCCATGGCACCCTCCTTCTTGGCGTCCTCTATATTCATGATCTTAGTTTCAACAGGAATGAAAGCCTTGATCTTGGTGTTGATTATCTCCTCGACTTCCGCTATTTCCTCACCTGTCATGGCCTGGTAATGAGTGAAGTCAAATCTGAGACCAAATCTGTCAACACGCGATCCCGACTGCTTCACATGCTCGCCCAGAACCTCCTGGAGGGCTTTGTGGAGCATATGCGTCGCCGAATGGTTTGCAGCCGTCATATTTCTGTGTGCCAGCCTAATCATGGCATCAACACTATCACCTGCGCTGAACGAGCCTTCCATTATCTCGCACCGGTGTGCAAAGACCTTCTCGAATTTGATAACATTATCCACTCTGGCTATACCGCCCTTTTCGTTATAGATATAACCGTCATCGGAAACCTGTCCGCCGCTCTCGGCGAAAAAAGGCGTCTTATCCAGTGCAATATAGCAGATATCCCCTTTCCTGACCTCTTTTACAGCTTGATTATCATCATCATTTTTCGCAAGTGTAATGGCTTCGATCCTTGCGGCACATTCAAACTTATCGTAGCCTACAAATTCGGTCTCGCCTCCGGAAACAAAGGCGTCGTTTCTTTCCTTCCAGCCTGCACCGTCCATCTCCTGCTCTTTTCTGGAGCGTTCTTTCTGAAGCTGCATTTCATTTTCGAAAGCTTCAATGTCAACCGTGTAGTCCTGTTCCGCCAGAATTTCTTTAGTAAGCTCAATAGGGAAACCATAGGTATCGTGGAGCTTGAAGGCTTTGTCACCCGGAAGCACTCTGCTGCCTTCGATTACAAGATCCGCAATGTATTCATCAACCATTTTCATTCCCTGATCTATGGTGGCTGCAAACTTTTCTTCTTCGGAATTTACAACTCTCCTTATCATTATCCTGCATTTTTCAAGCTCCGGATACGCTCCGCCTGAAGTGTCGACAACCTTATCGCAAAGAGTTGAAAGAAAGGGTCCGTTAATGCCAAGCTTGCGACCGTGGATAACAGCTCTTCTGATCAGTCTTCGCAGAACATATTCTCTGCCCTCGTTTCCGGGAATAATTCCATCACTTATCATGAAAGTCATGGAACGGAGGTGATCCGTAATAATTCGAATCGATACATCTGAAGCTGCTTCTCCGCCCCTATATTCAACGCCTGCAGCATTCTCCACCTGTCTGAGAACAAACTGTATCGTATCCACATCAAATATGGAATTTGTTTCCTGCATTATGCAGGCAAGCCTTTCAAGACCCAGTCCCGTATCTATATTAGGGTGCGGCAGATCTGTATATGTACCATCGTCTTCCTTATTGAACTGTGTGAAAACCAGATTCCAGAACTCAACATATCTGTCGCAGTCACATCCCGGCTTGCAGTCGGGACTTCCGCAGCCGTGCTCTTCCCCTCTGTCAAAATACAGTTCGGAACACGGACCGCATGGACCAGTTCCGATTTCCCAGAAGTTATCATCCTTGCCGAGTCTGACGATCTTCTCCTCAGGCAGACCTATCATGTCATGCCAGAGATCGTGTGCATCTTCGTCTTCCTCATATATAGTGACCCAAAGTTTATCCTCCGGCAGTTTAAGCACCCGGGTGGAAAACTCCCAGCTCCATGAAATGGCTTCTTTCTTGAAATAGTCGCCGAAGGAAAAATTTCCCAGCATCTCGAAGAATGTCCCATGTCTGTCAGTGTAACCCACATTATCTATATCGCCTGTCCTGATACATTTCTGACAAGTGGTCATCCTCTTTGACGGTGGTGTCTGCAGACCGCTGAAATACGGCTTAAGAGGTGCCATCCCCGCATTTATCAATAAAAGACTCTTGTCCCTTTCGGGAATCAGCGAAAAGCTTTCTCTCCTGTAATGTCCCTTTGATTCGAAGAAACTCAAAAATTGTTCTCTCAGTTTGTTAAGTCCGATCTTTTCCATTAGAATATACCCTTTCATGTCCATAAAAAATCATCATATATTATATTACAAAAGCCCTGATGTATCAACACTTCAGGGCTTAT
>JAUMVV010000013.1:0-24280 GCA_030529985.1 Bacillota bacterium | reverse complement strand
CGGTGGAATTTACTTCGATAAGAGTTTAGGTGCAGAATTTAGTCATTCTCCTTAAGCCGTATTTTTTCTATTATTAGTTTGTTTTTTTGTTATAAAGTATTGATGCAATCAGTGCTAATACTAAAACTAGAATTGAAACAAGGATATATACTTGGGGTATGATTGCAATAGTGCCATTTTGTGAAGCGAACAAATTTACTACATATAGCCAAACTAACATTAGCATCAATGAGAAAAAATCAAATAACACTAATTGAATTAGATTAAGATTCCCTTCCTTGCGAATTTTAAATGAGCATATCATAAATAGAACACCTGCTAAAAGCACACCACTAAAAGTAATAACTATAAAATTCATATCCGATAGTGATGTATTTGTCAAAACACGGTATCCGACATATGCAATAATGAGAAAAATTACAGTCAAATAGTATAGCAAGCTCTTTTTATCCTTCAATAACATAGTTGGTCTCCTCGTATAATGTGTCCCACGGACATATTTTTATTCATTAAATACGTCCAACAACAACTTGTTCAACATTGGATTACTTATTTACTCTTAACATATGATGTTTTTAGCTTTCCAGTAGGATAATAGGTTTTATGACCGCCATGCCATTTCCATTTTCCGACAACTTTTAAGTACTTTTTATTGTCGGGGAAATTTTTATACAACTTTTTCCATGTTTTCTGTTTTCCGTTGTCATATAAATCATTGGCTACAGAAATTAATACCCAAGCCGCTCCATATGGTGGAACAATCCCTGTTGCCAAACTTACAATTCCTTTAGTTACAATTTTAGCACTATCATTATGTGCATAATCGTCTCTAATTGTTCTCACTTGTTTTTTGGTTAAATAATATGTTTTTTTCTTATCCGGATGTTTTGTAGGGTCTGCCACAATAGGGAATGCCGAGTTTTCATCAAAATCCACAATCTGCACCAGTTCGCTTCCTCTTACCTCATAGTGTGTAGGAACCGCATCATTATTTGCATCATATGCCCATGCTGGATCAATAGTTTCAATCACCATTCCTTCATTGTCAATAATATAAACTTCACCTGGAGTAAAATAATCATCCTTATTAATATCGCCTTCTAATGTTGGTGCTATAAAGGTATTGTACCATATTTCAGCATCAATTAGTTTATATCCATCTGGCAAATTATAATTATAACTATATTCCTTGTTTGCAGCAGCCTTCTCTATTTCGACTAAAACACGAACAGCCTCCCATTTGTTACTGCCAGTACCTTCAGACAATGCCTGCACACCAACTGCAACATCCTCATTCTTTGGATTGTACACAACAGTACCATTATCCGTGAGGATTCCCTCTGAATCTGTCACTTCATCTGGAAGTCCCATTTCAATTGTACCCGATTCTGTTTCTGTAATAATACCTTCATCACCATCTCCAGGTATTAGCACATCCAAATCTGTTCCGTCAACAGAAAAATCGCCATCTCTCTCTACTTCAACGTCGTTATTAATTTCACTTTCACTAACATAGTATTCCATAACATCTGCAGCGTTATCAGCGGCAAGTTCCATGGGTTCCTCTGTTTCTATATCCGTGTCCATATTAGAACTATTGTCATTTACGGCAAACGAAAGCGTTGGTACAAGAGTAATAATCATTATCGTTGCCGTCAGTATTGCAATAACTTTCTTCTTCATTTCTCCTTCCTCCTCATCTTTTGGCTGCTTTTGCTTTAACTTCATTAATCGATTAATCTACAGCTACACTCCATCTTATTGGTGAAGTGAATACCATCAGCAAATTAAAACATCTATAATTCCGGGTACAAAAATACTGAGCTGATTCTCTGCTTTATTAATCTTTCTGTTAGGTAACTGGCTGCCTGGTCTTTCGACTCTAGGTCCTGTAGCTTTGCGTCGCCAGGTTCCCCTGGGTTTGCTATTATCGCTAGAAACTTAACTTCAGCATGATTCCTCTCAGTATGCTAAAAATGTTTCCGAGCTTATTATTATTTCATCTTAATCCAACTACTATTCTTCAGTCGCATATGTTTTATCACACTTTTCTGAAATTGTACACCGCATTTTTCGCGTCGTATGTGTCAAGTAATCGTAGTAATCCATGTACAATGGTTTCACAGCCGTATGCACAACTCTGGAAGATGATATCGCGGATATCCTCAAGGTCAACCGTAGAAGATGGGAAATTGAAGAATCCTTCAGAATCATAAAATCCGAGTTCAAGGCAAGACCCGTATTCCTACAGAAAGACGAGAGAATCCGAGCGCATTTTCTCACATGCTTCCTTTCACTTCTTGTCTACCGGCTGCTTGAACACGAACTCGATGAGAAATACACCGTCTCATAGCTCGTCAAAACACTTCGCGGTATGAATTTCTTCCACATGGATGGGATTGGGTATCTGCCCGAATACACAAGAAGCAAGATTACCGACTCCCTACATGAAAAATATGGCTTCAGAACAGACACCGAAATCGTTACTGAGAAAACCATGAAAAAAATCATACGGTCTACAAAGAAGTAGCGACATTACGACAAATCAAGTTCTGTCAAAAAACCGGCAACGCCAGTCAATAGAATCGTTTGCCGGTTTTTAAATTCAATCAGCTGTCAAAGATGGGATTATATTACAAAAGCCCTGATGTATCAACACTTCAGGGCTTATAATCGGGACAGTACACTACAGTACACCATATTTTTCTTTTTACTTATTACACCATCTCCCACAATTCAAACATAGTATCCCCGGGAGCCTTCCCTGCTACACCGCGCACAATGCGGCCATCTATCTTCATTTCAACCACATCTCTGAATTCGGCAGACGGAAGCTGCTTCATTGCAGCGTCCAAATCAGCAACATGAATTCCTGCTGCATGCAATCCTCCTTGCAGCGGCCAATCTGGGCGTCTGCCGACCTTGGCATCCGTATAGCACATGAATTCCATTCTCCGTGTTTTGGCAGCGTCCGTGACATTCACCACGCGAAGCGGCGTTTCATAAGGATGCGCCATGAGGTCTATCATCCCCTCTTCGCCTTCATAACGATCCACAACCACCTGTAGACCGGCCTCCTCCGTCCAGAAAGCCTTTGCGGCATCCTGATCCTCAACGACCCAGACCAGCATATTGACTTCAGAATGCAGTCGCCTCGGCTCTCCATCCAAAATCGTCGGGAATCTATGTCCACAGACAGCGATGTCACTTACATAAACGGACAGCGCATCTGGCCCGACATAACGGCTCTCAAACTGTGGCGCCTCCGACTGGAGTACTTCGCCATGTATATCGTACTTCACAAGCTCCGTCGCATATGCACCCGTCTGCCGTGCCAGATTGATGCTGGTCTGTATATCTGTCGAATAAACATCCAGCCCATAAGGACCAACCATCAGCGGTTGAAAAGGTTTAGCGGCGTATGGCGTTTCGACGATGCGTACGCAGCTATCACTTCCTGGCGTTGCAACGATGAGCTGTTGCAAAGGCTTTGGTATGCCATATAGTGCGTCTGCCGTTTCAGGCAAAAGTTCCGGTGCGGTTCGTGTTACCATGCCCAGTGCATTAAAGAAAACTGCCATTTCATACATGTTGCTTGCACCAACAATTGTCGTTTTGACAATTCCGTTTTCTTTATTCATAATGTGTTCCTTGTCTTTCTCTCTATATGGATAATTCGTATATTTAAGTTTATTCCGACAGTGCCTTTTCGATTCTATCGCATGCTTCTTTCAGCGTATCGATTCCGACGGTGCAGGCTATACGCACATACCCTTCGCCGCATTCGCCAAAAGCATTTCCGGGCAGGGTCAGAACATGCGCCTTGCGCAATATCATGTCCGCTGCATCCACACTGTTAAGACCTGTCTCCTTGATGTTGACAAAGAGATAGAAGCTGCCCTTCGGCGGATTAATGACACTGATTTTAGGAATGCCGGCAATCCGCTCTGCGGTATAGAACATCCTCTTTCTGTATTCCTCCACCATTGGCGGCTGTACTTCATCCCTGTGTCGCAGAGCAAAGATAGCCGCTCTCTGTGATATTGAAGGTGCTGTAAATACCAGATTTTCATTGATCTGCTGGACTATCTTGATTATGTAGTCCGGGGCGATAATATTGCCTATCCTCCACCCTGTCATAGTGAAGTTCTTTGAGAAGGAATTTATTATAATGCTCCGTTCCTTCATACCCGGAAGGGATGCGAAAGGTACAAATCTATTCTGATAGCTGAATGCCGTATATATATCATCGCAAATCACAAGCAGATCATATTTCTCCGCAATGGCGGCAATCTTTGTCATGGTCTCCACAGTAAGGCAGTTCCCGGTAGGATTGTTCGGTGAGTTTATAATCAGTGCCTTGGTGCGTTCGGTGATCCGGCTTTCAAGCCTCTCCACATCGATCTGGAAATCCTCTTCCTCGTAGGTGGGCAGCTCGACCGGAATCCCCCGTGCCAGTTCCACCTGCTGAGGGTACGGTGTGAAGAAGGGCGCCTGCATAATGACTTCATCTCCATCATCAAGGATGGCTTCGAGGACAAGGTACATGGCCAGACACCCTGAAGCTGCAACAAAGATCTCCTCATCGTCAATATCCATGCTGTATTCTTCCTTATAGAAATCGATGATGGCCTGTCTCAGCTCCGGATCTCCGCGGAAATCCGTGTATTTCGTATGTCCTGCCTTTGCATCGGCAAATGCTGCGTCGATGATCCTTAAGTCTGTGGTCAGATCCGGATCACCCAGAGAAAGGTCGATTACATCATCAAAAGACTTGGCCATTACATCAGACTGTCCCATGGCAGTGCTCTGATCTTTCCAGTAGCGTTTGGCAATATATTTATGTTTCATGCTTTTATCCTCCTATCGTACAGCACCCGCATCCTTCAGTGCTCTGATTTCCTCCGGCGTATATCCCATAGATTCCAGAATCTCGGATGTATTCTCTCCGATCGAGCCGGTTGGCCGGTATTCTTTCCTGTCATAATTGCTGAAGGAGATCGGCGGTGACGGCATCATGACCGTGGTGTGATTTTCATCTGCAAATTCAACCGGAACCATGTAGCCGTTCTCTATGGCCTGCGGATCCTTGCTGACTTCATGCTGTTCACGCAAAATCTCACAGGCGCAGTTGTTGCTGCTCAAGTAGTCTCTCCATTCCTGAGCCGTCCTGGTCAGGAAGATCTCGTTGCATATACGGATGATATTCTCTATAGTATCTTTTTCCTGCATAATGGCTATACTTGCATAGTCGGGATCTGTGGCATATTCCGGGATTCCGAACAGACCGTACCACTTTTCTCTGTCCATTTCATATTCGTTGCAGTATACACCTATCCAGCGCCCGTCTTTGCACAGGTAGGTCTGGTTAAACGGATCGGTAGGACGGAGCGGATCCGGATTCATATGCTTGTGATCAAACTGTGTCTGCACGACACCGATGGCATTGCACCAGATACCGCTTGCAAACAGTGAAGTGTTGACCTTCGTGCCCTCTCCCGTCTTCTCACGACCATAGAGAGCCATGAGGATACCGGACAGAAATGCGTTGCTGGTAGCCATGTCACCAAAAGCATAGGTTGGCAGGAACGGGAAAGATCCTTTGGTTGCCCAATCTCCCAGTGGACCGGAACGCATCCAGAATGCACTGATATCGAAGCCCGGATCATTGGCAGACGGGCCTTTGTCTCCATAGCCCTTAAAGTGTGCATAAATCAGAGACGGGTTTGCCTTTTTCAAGGTTTCATAGTCCAGTCCGTTTCGAACCAGGGATTTTTCTCTGACATTGGTAATAAATATATCCGCGTCATTGATAAGCTCCAGCAGGATCTTCTTCCCCTCTTCTGTCTTGTAATTCAATGCGATGAATTTCTTGCCGCTGTTATGAATAGTGAACAGAGGATTCAGGTTGTCATCACAGGGTGTGTATTCATGGAGACCGCCGGAACGCATTACATCTCCCTCCAGACCTTCTACTTTGATGACATCCGCACCGTATGAGCAGAGCATACGCGCTGTGGTGGGTCCTGCTACCACAGTGCTCATCTCAACAACCTTTATCCCTTCGAGAGGTAATGTCTTTGTTTCCATAGTAACTCCAATCTTATGTCCATGCCTGCGCTGCTTCCGCTCCTGCGTCAAATGCAGCCGTATTCTTCGGGTTATTTTTGCCTTTTTTGTCAAAGTAATGGTTCATTCCATCTCTGACATGATCCACCTCATACAGCTCACTTGCACCTGCAAGTGAGCCCAGCATAATTATGTTAGTGCCTCGCGGATTCCCCAGCTTATGGGCGATGTCAGTTGCCGGTACCCTGATGACCTTAATGTCATCGCGATAGCTGCGTTCAGGATCGACCAGGCTGCTGTTAACCAGAAGCACTCCGCCCGGCTTGAGCCGTGCTTCGAATGTATCAATGGCCGATTCGCTCATAGTGAGGAGAATGTCCGGCTCATAGCAGTATGGGCTCTGCAGATCTTCATCTCCGATCTTTACCTCGCAGTTTGCTGCACCGCCTCGCATCTCAAACCCGTATGAAGGATACCAGGACACGTTCTTGCCGTCTTCCATTGCAATATCAGCCAGAACCATACCCGCTACGAGCACGCCCTGTCCACCGACTCCGGAACAAATAATTTCAATCATTACCTGTCACCTCCCCTGTCAATAAATTCTCCCAGCGGAAGATACCTGCTCTGTGTTGTCTTGATGTATTCGCAGGCATCAATCTCCGACATCTTCCAGTTTGTCGGGCACATACTCAATACATCAATGAGACAGAATCCTTCGCCATTCATCTGCTTCTGTAGTGCCTTCTTTATCATCTTTTTGGTTTTGTCCGTATTTCCCGGTGTATTGACCGTACCGCGAGCCAGATATGCCATATCGGTATTGGCTAAAATCTTCGCGATATCCAGCATGCTGCCGTTCTTCTTCTCATCACGCCCAAATGGCGAGGTTGCAGTCTTCATCCCCGGAGGGGTTGCCGGTGACATCTGTCCGCCGGTCATACCGAACACGCTGTTATTGATAACGATTGCGAGGATGTTATCGTTCCTGATTGCACTGTACAGGGTCGATTCTATGCCTATGCTGTAAGCTGATCCGTCACCCGGACGGGCGATAACCAGACAGTCAGGGCGAGCGTGTTTAAGCCCTGCAGCCGTTACTATGGTTCTGCCGTGGGCACCCATCACGGTGTTATATTTCATGGCGAACTGCCCGAACTGCCCACAGGCAACATCATCCACAGTCAGGACTTTATCGCCTACACCCAGTTCCTGTACAGCTTCTGTAATTAACCGACAGATGATCCCGTGTCCGCATCCCGGACACCAGGAAGCCTGCCGGTTCATATCTATATCTTTTGGAATTTTGAAATTCATCTGCAGCACCTCCTTAATATCTGCCTAACATTTCCTTAACATATTCTGCGATTTTGAATTCATTCATGTTATCCCAGTATGTTCCGTAAAATTCTACCGGTATCCTGTTTCCTGTAGCAAGGATGATGTCGTCCTTCATCTGTCCGAGGATATTTCTCTCAACATCCAGAACAGCCTTCACCTTGCCCGTTTCCTCCAGTTCCTCAAAGGCCTTCTTTGGGAACGGCCAAAGCGTGATCGGGCGTATCAACCCCAGCTTTATACCCTGCTTGCGAGCAATAGCGATTGCTGATTTTGCAACTCTGGCACTTGTTCCGTAGGCGACAATAACGATTTCCGCGTCTTCTGTGGCAACACTCTCCCAGCGCTGCTCCTCTCTTTCCATCGCATTATACTTCTCAAGGCAGTAGGCCGGATATTTGCGTCCGCCGTCTTCCCAGTCCCAGTAGCGGTTCCAGACAGCCCTCTGCGGCTCACCCTCTTCGCGGGGCTTCAGTGCCCAGTCATAGGTGTCCACATCATGTTCTGTCATAGGCGGAAGCTCTACCGGTTCAATCATCTGACCTATGGTCGCGTCTGTGGCGATGAGCACCGGATGGCGGTATTTCTCTGCCAGATCGAATGCTCCGTATGCAAGGTCGACGCTCTCCTGCACGCTTTCCGGCGCCAGCACGATGGTTCTGTAGTCACCGTGACCGCCGCCCCTTGTCAATTGCCAGTAGTCGCCCTGCCCCATAAATATGTCGCCCAAGGCACATCCTATTCTCTGCACATCGACGATTACCGCCGGCAAATCACTGCCGCACAGATATGAGATCCCCTCCTGCTTCAGAGAAAACCCCGGCCCCGCTGTGGTTGTCAGAGCACGCATACCGCCTGCCGCCGCTCCCAGGAGCATGTTTACCCCAGCCAGTTCGGATTCGGTCTGGACGCAATCACCGCCCACTTCATCCATTCTCCAGCAGAGATATTCGAGTATCTCTGTCTGTGGTGTAATCGGGTAACCGCTGAAAAATCTGCATCCGGCACGAAGGCAGGATTCAGCAAGGGCTTCGTTTCCCTTCATTAAAACTTTTGCCATAATTCCGCCTCCTTTAGTCTGTGATCTCAATGCAGTAGTCCGGGCACATCTTGTAGCATGCACCACAGCCTATGCATTCCTTTTCTCTATCGATTTGTACGATTTCAAAGCCTTTAGACCCCAGCTGCATCGATGGGATCAGCACGCCTTTCGGGCAGACATCAGTGCACAGGAAACATCCCTTGCACCGGCTGAAATCAACTTTGATTTTGCTCATTTTAAGCCTCCTGTTAATAAAATTAACAACTTTATGTTTCTATTGCAAAAGCACGGATTGGCGAACCGTCAGATCCGTGCAGCTTTAACGGCAGGAAACCGAACCGGTATCTTATATCCGGTTTCAGTTTCAGCGAATGATTAATATTCTCTACAATCAGCACATCATTTGAGAGAAACACCGGGTGAGCTTGCCACTGTTCCAATTTGGTGGAATCGACATTCATGAAGTCCACAGCAATAATGCTGATTCCCATCTTTGCTAAAAATACGGCGGTCTCCTTTGAGAAGTATGGATGATCTAAATACTCGTCTGTTCCGAACCTATAATACCATCCCGTCTGGATCAAGACGAAATCCCCTTCTCTGATGCAGTGTTTATATGGCTCTATATCTTCCGGTAAAATCACTTCGCCGGCTTCTTTATAACGCAGATCGATCACGATGCCTTCGCCCACAAACTTGGAAATCGGAAAGTCCGTGATCCGCTTTCCATCCGGTAGGAAATGATAAGGTGCATCGATATGCGTTCCGGTATGGCTGCCACATTGCAAATAATCCACATGGCAATAATCTTTTTCGTGTATCAATGCCTCGGTTAATGAGATATCCGGATCACCCGGATATCTCATTATTCCCGTTTTAATCTCATGTGTCAAGTCAATGATATTCATCTTATGAATCCTCATTATCATTATATCAAATCGTGGTAATCAGCCAGATCGATTTCTTCGCCGTTCTTTCTTCTTTCTATTGCATCGATAACATCATCGTGCCTTTTCTCGGACAGAGGATATTTGAGAACGATGAAGCAGGTCAGTATGTAGGCTCCTCCAACCAGAAACGCGAATACATATCTGTAAGCAAACGGGGATCCGGCTGTTGCTGTGATCAGCAGTCCTAGAATCAGCGCACCGATAGCACCGCATGCCTTCTGTACGAATGCAACTGCCCCAAAAATGATGCCATCAGTACGTTTTCCGGAGACCAGTTCGTTAACATCTACGCAGTCCGGAATCATTGCCCAAGGCACCTGATAAATTGCAGCATTCCCAAGACCCATCAGTATCATCATAATGACAATGGAAGCTAGGCTGCCGGAATTATATCCGACAATCAAGCCGGCTCCCAAGATCAAAACGAGTCCTTCAGAACCAACAGAAACGATCCAAGCAAACTTCTTGTCTTTCTTCTTCATAATCACATCACAGAAGTACGCGCAGACAACACTGGCAATTCCAAATGCCATGGTAGCCATCGCTACTTGTGCATCGTTCAAACCTACATATTCAGTATAATAGAATACCTGAATAGAATAATTGATCGTGTTGACCAAAATGCCGAGTCCGAAAATCATCATAACGATTCTGGTAGCCTTGTTCCTGAACAAATCGATGATGTCTTTTGGTTTAAATCCCTGTGACACCTCTCCTTCCTGACGAGGTCTTTCATATCCTTCTGTGTTTTTGTACAGGAAAAACATGAAAATCGCCCAGAGAATCATGAATACGCCAACGGAAGCTGTCCATCCGAATCTGTCGCCAAATATCGCAGCAAAAGCTGTTGAAAGTGTCAGGGACAGACCGACGATAACGGTCGGAGTCAAACCAAAATAGTTCTTGTATGTAGCAAGAGATGCTCTCTCTTTATAGTCATTGGTCATCTCTGATCCCAGAGAGGAAGCTGAGATATCAACAACTGTCTGACAGGTGTAGTATGCCAGGATGATGACTACAAAGTAAACTTTGGAAACACTTTCACTGAATCCCCAGTTAGTAAATAAAAGCAGGGATACCAGAATGAACGGTATCGCGATTTTTTTCATGAGGGGGCGACGTCTTCCCTTTGGGTTTTTGCTATTATCAGATAGTGTACCGATGAGCGGATCCGTGATCGCATCCCAGAGCGTTCCGAGTGAGATCATGGCTCCTGCAAAAGCAGCAGAAAGTCCTACATTCTCTGTAAAAAAGTATAGTCCATAATAACTGAAAATGGTCCATGTAATAAAACTGCAGTATCCGGAAAAACCATAGCTGAGTTTTACTTTGAACGGCAACTTTGCATTAAAGTCGTGCTGTTGTGTGTTCTGCATTGTTTTCCTCCTTAAATGGCAGTAATGAAATAATGTTTGTTAATGATTGCGTTTCGCTATATCAGCGAACACTTCATAGATGATCTTGGACGCTACCCATGATGTGATCTGGTTGGTCGTATCCAGCGTCGGTGACACTTCCACCAGATCCATGGCATGTACAGGAAGATGGCTCATCAGTTCATTGATGATGACCATCAGTTCTCTGCTGGAAAGACCTCCTGCCTCCGGGGTTCCTGTTCCCGGTGCAAAGGCAGGATCTAGCACATCGATATCCAATGTGATGTATATGAAATCATAGTCTTTGAACTTATCGATCAGCACCTTAGTGTACTTTTCATAACCGTCCCTGAAAATGTCCTGAGCCCTGATCACCAGAAGTTCCGGATGCTCAGCAAAAAATTCCACCTCTTCATATTCGTATGAACGGATGCCGACCTGCGCCAGGTCTTTCGTCTCAATGACATCCTCCAGCATTCTGCGCAACGGGCATGCATGAGACCACTTGCTTCCTTCATATTCATCACACAAATCCGGATGAGAATCAAAGTGGATAATGCCGATTTTCTGATCAGGATATGCCTTTCGGAGCGCTTTGCTCAGCGGTATGGATACAGAATGATCCCCGCCAAGAAAAATACAGAATTTCCCGGTCTGCAGAAGTTCACACGCTCGTTTTTCGACTTCGGCATAATACGCTTCCCAATCGAGGATGAATTCTATATCTCCGTCGTCGTATACTCTCAGTTCTCTAAAAAAGTCACCTGCCGCATTTGCCGGCGGCTGCACCTCGGAGCATTTGCGAATCTGCTCCGGTCCCAGTGCTGCTCCCTTACCCACACTGGCCGCACCGTCAAAACCTATGCCCATGATACAGACATCTGCATCTTCTATCTTGTTTGTTGCTATTTCACGCCATTCCTTAATCATTTTATTGCCCCTTTGATTTCGTCTTTATTCTTCAATTTCCATTGCAATCGCTCTGACCGGAGAACCGTCACATCCCTGTATCTTCCACGGAAATGCCGCGATCCAGACATTATCAAAATCGATTTGATCCAGATACGCCCAGTTTTCACCGATCATTAAGCGCTTGTCCGCAAACAAGTCGTGTACAGGGAATTCCGTTCCGTTCGACTGATCTGCGTTCATTGTATCGATAGCGATGAATCTGACTCCCTGTTCAACGAGCCATTCTGCGACCTCACCCGCAACGAACGGATGAGTATAAAACAGATCTGTTCCACGATTTTTATACCAGTTGGTGTTGAAAAGAACAATAGTTCCCGGATCAATCTTATCCATATAAGGTTTCATATCTTCCATTGTGATTTTCTCTTCTGCTCGCTTATCTGTTACTCTGACGACAACCGCAGGTCCAAAGAAGAAATCCGGTTCCATCTTGTCGATTGTATCCCCATCATTTCTGAAGTGGTATGGTGAGTCGACATGTGATCCGGTCTGTGTTCCAACATATACACCGGACAGATTGTAATAATCTTTTTCAATCGTGTGTGTCGTTTCGATATGAGGCTCAGGATCTCCCGGATAAATCGGTGTCGTATCGGAAATTTCCCAGCTCAAATCAACCATTTTCTTTACCTTCATATCTATTTCTCCCTTCTATTCTCATTCAACAGATACATAATATCCTGCGTTAGGGTCGCCGCTGCAATGCATGTGATGTTGCTGAAATCTTTATCCGGCAATACTTCCACCATATCCGCTCCAACGACATTTATGCCTCTCAATGCAATCAAAACTTTTCTTACAAAATCGGTGGTCGGTCCCCCTACAACAGGTGTTCCAGTACCGGGTGCAGCTGATGGATCCAAGGCATCAATGTCAAATGTCAGATATACCGGCATATCACCAACAATTTCTCTGATCGTATTCGCCAGCTCATAAGGCGTCATGTCCAGTGCTTCCATAGACCTGATGATATTGTATCCGCACTCGGTGAATTCTGTTCTGCAAAACACCTGGACAGATTTGGTGGGATCTATACTGCCTTCTTCCTGCAGGTCATAAGCGAAGTTGGCATGTGAGAGATTCTTCTTTCCTTCCGGAGTTGTCTGACTCGGTGTGGAATCCTGATGGGAATCGAAGTGGATCAATGCCAGTTTCCCATACTTTTCAGCACAGGCTCTGATCGGACCGTAAGGAATTGTATGATCGCCACCGATGATCATCGGAGCTGCTCCCGCATCAAGAACCTTTTTTACCGTTTCATATGTATCCTTTATCATGAAGTCGGTAGCATAGGCGCCGACCCAATAACCCACATCGCCGTAATCGATAATTTTTGCTTCTTCTTTTAATTCGTAATCCCATGGGTATTTAAAACAACATGCAATCAGGCTTTGATCTCTGATTTTACAAGGACCGAATCTGGCACCGGGGCGAAATGTCGTGCCGCCGTCAAAAGGAACGCCCAGCAAAACGATGTCCGCTCCTTCAATGTTCTGCGTACACTCACAGTGATTCCATGTCGCCAAACCCGCATAATGAAGATGTTCCTGTACGTGATATTCCATGATTTTATCCTCCCTGACAATTGATTTTCTGTTGCTTAATTATCAAAGCAATCTCTATGCCAATATTAAAAACGGCTTAATTACGGGTTTTGCAAAAAAAGCAAAAACGCGTTTCATTCACGGCTGAATAAAACGCCTCCAAATCGGTTGAATCTATTTGAATTTGAATAATTAAATTCTATTCTGAATAGTTAGAACAGTACTTCTTTATTTTTCGGTATGCCGTCGGCTGACTGACAGACAGTGCGTTTGCAACCTTCGTAGAGCTTCGGTACTGTTTCCACGCTTTTCGAAATATTTTTCTCTCGATGGTTTCCAAATGCGCGTTCAAATCGATTTCTTCAAAGACATCCGTGATCTGCTCTGTATCTGTGATATCAATATCGTCAAAAGCGATATCCTTGATGATGTCGTCATGAGTCATCATAGCTGATCGTTCTACCACATTGGACAGTTCGCGGACATTTCCCGGCCAATTGTATTGCTGCAACTGTTTCAGTGCAGCCGACGAAAATGTCTTATGTTGTCCATATTTTGTGTTGAACTTTTGCAGGAAGTATTCGGCGAGCGGCAGTATATCATCTTTTCTAACGGCTAAAGGAAGCACATCCAGTTGGAGAACGTTTATTCTGTAATATAGATCTTCGCGGAATATACCTTTCTTTATTAAAGCTGTAAGATCCTTGTTTGTAGCAGCAATCAGGCGAAAATCCACTTTCTTCTCTTTGATTCCTCCTACTCTGGTTACCACCTTGTCCTGTATAACTTTAAGCAGTTTCACCTGCAAAGATAATGGCAGTTCAGAAATTTCATCCAAAAACAGAGTTCCTTTATCTGCAAGCTCAACAAACCCTGCCTTTCCTTTCTCGGAAGCACCTGTAAATGCTCCCCTTTCGTAGCCAAACAGTTCTGATTCCAACAATGTTTCAGGAATTGCCGCACAGTTTACCTCGATGAACGGTCCCTTCAGCCGCCCACTCTGCTGATGGATTAACCGGGCATACATGGTCTTGCCTGATCCGGAGGGACCTGTCAGAATTAAGTTTGCATCATATGCGGCCATGGTGCTTAGCCTTTCATGCATTTCACGCGACTCCTCCGACTCCGCTATGATTTTATCACCTGCATTTCTGCCGCGCAGTCTGTTCAATTCTTCGCTATACTCTTTGACTTGCTCTTCCAGATGAACCATTTCAGTTATGTCTCTGGAATAGCTGACTACGAAACATATTTTGCCACCATCATCGAATATTGGCATAGCCGTGACAAGAATGACACGCCCCACATTGTTTTCTTGCTGCATGCTGATTCGCCTTTTTTCTTTCAGAACGCAAGAAACAATGGACGGCTTGAAATAGCCCTCCTTTTCAAGCTGAAAAACGGTTTTTCCCAGAGTCTCTTCCCGAGTAAGGCCATATCCTTTCTCGAAAGAAGAATTAACTGCAATAATCTTCCCTTCCCCGTCGCTGATAAGAAGATCATCGTACGTTGCATCCAGAATCACGTCTATATTATCGATCAATTCTTTTGTAACAATCATATTGCTTTCAATGCTCTGTTTCATACTCTTTTAGAAGATTTCGTTTTTGCTGCATTTCAAAAGCTATAACTCTGTCCGAAGTAGTGTGCCATATAGCCTCTTGCCCAAATCAAATATATGTTTATCTGCGTTTCCTTCTCGGCATCGTGTGTGTAGATTCTCCTATACAGTCTTCCAGAGCCTCGGCGATTCCTTCGTTATAGGTCGGATGAGGTCTTACTCCTGCCAGAAGCTGTTCGACTATCATATCATTGGCAATGGCGGTGGTAAACTCTGCAATCATGTCCGTGGCACGGGCGCACATCATCTGTGCTCCAAGTATTCTGTGATCTGCCTCATCGGCCACAATTTTCACGAATCCCCTCTCCTCGTGGGTAATAAGCGATTTGCCGTTTGCACTCATAATGAATTTGCCGCTGATCGTGGAAATTCCGGCTTCTTTAGCTTCTGCTTCTGTCATTCCCACCTGTGCAATTTCCGGATCCGTATAAACGCATCCGGGGATCGAATTTATCTTAAGCTCAGGTTCTTTGCCGTTCATATAGTCAACGGCGCAGAGTCCGTATCCGCTGGCAGCATGAGCCAGCTGTGTGCCGTTGATAATATCACCGATGGCATATACATCGGGAATGCTCGTTTCAAACCTGTCATTTACAGCGATGAACTTGCCATCCATCCCGATCTCCACACCTTCTCCGAACAGCCCGTCAATATTAGGCTTCCTGCCGGCAGCACAGATCACAAGCTGTCCCGTGGCCTGAAGCGGTTTTTCTCGTTCTTCATAATTTACGAGGAGCCCTTCTCCGCCCTGTTCAACTGACTTGACAGCGGCACCTGTATGGACATCTATTCCTTTTTTCTTGAATATCATCTTGAGATTTTGTGAGATCTCCTTATCCATATTCTGAAGAATTCTCGGAAGTGCTTCGATGACGGTAACCTTAGCACCGAGATTGGCGTATACTGTCGCAAACTCAACGCCTATTACGCCGCCGCCTATTATTACAATGCTTTCAGGCATCTCAGAAAGCGCAAAAACACCGTCACTTGTAACTACGCCCTTGAGATCGATTCCCGGTACAGGAATAAGCGCCGGCACGGAACCGGTGGCCAGCAGAACCTTTCCCGCCTCCAGGCTGACAACTTCATTGCCCTCTTCATCCGCCGCTTTTAGCTTTACTGTGACAGAACCATCCTTTTCCAGACTACCCTTTCCGTTGAATCTCGCAACACCATTGCCTTCAAGAAGACCTTCTATTCCGGCGACCAGCTCGTCAGTGGTCTTTTGCTTATATTCAACGATTTTTCCGTAATCAAACGATACATTCTCCGCTTTCAGACCTACAAGTCCGGCTTCCGAATTCATTTCTTCATACAGAGATGAAGCATGGATCATCGCTTTTGCGGAAATACACCCTCTGTTCAGACAGGTGCCGCCCGCCCGAATGCTCTCCACAACAGCAACGCTCATTCCCGCCTTAGCCGCCTTGATTGCGGCAACATATCCTCCCGGACCTGCACCTATAACTACAAGATCAAATTTTTTACACATACTTAGCTTGTCTCCTTCAAATTATTTGATGATGTTGGGGCCATTTAATACTTTAATCTGCCAGACCCTTTCCGGTCATGTGCTCTATATCGATAACCGCTGCAACCGTCTTATCTAAAACATTTTCCATGTACTCAAGTCCGCCGGGGATCTCATCGTGGCAATACTTTTCTACTATGGCAGTCAGTATTTCCCTTTTTTCTTCATCTGTTTCAGCAATTCTCGCCTTCCCGAAACATATTACACTTTTGTATACAGTTGTTACTTTCTTCCGGTCAATATTATCTGCGCCCACTACCGTAAATGATACCTTGGGATTTCTTCTTATCGCTTCAAATTTTTGTCCGGCAGGCGCACCGTGAAAATATATTTTCCCGTCAGCATAAACATAGCTTACGGGTACCCCGTAAGGATATCCGTCATCGCCGTTAACAGAAAGCACACCGTTAGTGCAAGCCTTAAGAATAGCTTCCGTATCCGCCACTGACCTTAGTTTATCATTTCTCCGCATTTTTCTGAACATATGGTCTCTCCTCTTTTGCCTTTGCCACCATCTGGTGCATGTAAACTATAAATCCGTCTGCTACCATTGTATCACCGGAATATGTTTAAGTCACTGATGGGTTCGAATTTTTTTCACACCGGCGACTTTATGAAATAATCCAGATATATTTCTCTCAGCTCTTCTATATTCATTTGCTGTACCTCCTGAGTCATTGTAACATAAAAACCCGACTTAAATAAGCCGGGCATATAAGTCAATATGATTTGCTGCCTTGCACAGATCCGAATTACTTCTTTCGAAACTTGTTGAAAATGAATTTACCGGCTCTTGCGGCATCGTCGATTCTGTTGGTGGTTCTGGCATAATCGTCAAACACCTCATCCTCTATCATCTTTTTACGGCGCATCGATATGGCTTCCTGTTGCAATTCCGACACAGCGATACCTGCTGCATCACGGACAATATCCCCCACCGATATCTGCTCTTTTGTCATCCTGACAGCGGCTTTCTTTTGCTCTGAAGTCATCTTCACCGCCCTGGGTGTGCATTTCGTCAGCAGCTCGTTGTAACGGTCAGAAAGTCCGGAAGAAACAAACATCTCCTCAAATTGATAATAGTCAGTGCATTTATCACCAAGTGCATGCATTTCACTGCAAAGGCTGTCAAATTCACCCTGAAGTTCTTCGGGAATCTGCATATATTCCGTGAAAACACTGCATTTGGCATCTACATATTCTTTCATCTGTACTCTCCTTCGATTTAACCGTATTCGGGGCTTCCACCCGTTGGAAATGTGCACCGCCGGGCATATTATAAACAGCGGTCCGGGGCTGTTCCCGGACCGCGGATTCTATCTGTTTAGAACTCGTACCTGAGAACCGGATGTCTTGCCGCTCCAACCTCGTCAAGCCTTGTTACAGGAGTCTTGACAGGTGCCGCATGAAGTGCTTCAGGATCTGAGTACGCCAGATCATTCAGTGCCAGGAACACTCCGATCGCCTCATCGAGAGTTTCCTTTGACTCGGTCTCACAAGGCTCCGCCATAAGAGCTTCGTGAACCGTAAGCGGGAAGTACATAGTAGGCGGATGAATGTTATTGTCGAGAAGACCCTTGGCAATATCCATGGCTGTAACGCCCGTTTCCTTTGCCTGTCTGCCTATATCCATTACAAATTCATGCATGCACACCTCAGGCTTGAAGGCAATATCATACTTCTCAGACAGCTTGTTCATCATGTAATTGGCATTAAGAACCGCATTCTTTGACGCTTCAGGAATGCCCTGTCGGCCAAGCATCTTAATATATGTGAGAGCTTTAACGACAACTAAGAAATTCCCATAAAAATTCTTCATCTCGCCGAGGCTTGAGTCCGCCTTCCCGAAGGCAAGGATGCCGTTTTCATCTACAACCTTAACACCGGGCATGAATTCAGCCAGATGTTCCTTGCAGCCTACAGGTCCTGATCCCGGCCCGCCGCCTCCATGTGGTGTGGAGAAAGTCTTGTGCAGATTTAGGTGGACACAATCGAATCCCATATCTCCGGGTCTTGCCCATCCCATTACAGCATTCAGATTAGCACCGTCGTAATAGCACTGACCGCCGCACTCATGTATAATATCCGTTATTTCCCTGATGTTAGGGTCAAAGAGTCCTGCCGTGTTCGGATTTGTCAGCATCAGACCGGCAATTTCTTCATTATCCCTGCAAATTTCGCGGAGCTTATCCACATCAACCAGCCCGTCAGGAGTGGAGTCAACATTGATCACCTCCATTCCTGCCATTACCGCCGATGCGGGATTGGTTCCGTGAGCTGAATCGGGAACTACTATCTTCGTTCTCTGCGGGTCACCATTGGCAAGGTGATATGCCTTGATGAGAAGCAATCCTGTAAATTCACCGTGCGCTCCTGCCGCAGGCTGCATGGTGAAACTGCTCATTCCCGTAATTTCAGCCAGAGCTTCCTCCGTTTCCCTGAGCACCTGCATGCAGCCTTGAACTGTCTCCGCAGGCTGCAGAGGGTGAACCTGAGTAAATCCCTCAAATGATGCCGTCTTCTCATTTATCCTCGGATTGTATTTCATGGTACATGACCCCAGCGGATAGAAGCCGTCGTTTACTCCGTGTGATTTCTTAGCCAGCTCGGTATAGTGTCTGGAGAGATCCACTTCAGCCATCTCCGGCAGATGCAGATCTGCTTCACGCATATCATCTTCGGGAAGTGTATACTGCTCAACATCGCATTTCGGAAGTGCGCTTATCCCCCTTCCGGGTCTTGATTTTTCAAATATCAACATTTCTTACACCTCCTTCACTGCTGCGATGACCTTGTCGATCTCTGCCTTGCTGTTCATTTCCGTACAGCACCAGAGAATTTTTCGCTCATCCAGTGCCAGACCGCCGAGAACACCCTCGCATTCAAGGGCTTTAAGAAGAGCTGTGGAATCTTTATCGGATTCTGTTACAAACTCATGAAAGAATTCCGTTTCAGGAACTTTGAAGCCTATCTCCGCGAATTTCTGAGCCATATAATGCGCCTTGGAATAGCACTGCATGGCCACATTTTTAAGACCTTCATTGCCCATGGCCGAGAGATATACGCCAACGGTCAGCGCGCAGAGTGCCTGATTGGAGCATATATTGCTCGAAGCCTTCTCCCGTCTGATGTGCTGTTCTCTCGCCTGGAGTGTGAGAACATATCCCGTTTTACCATTGCGGTCAACCGTCTGTCCCACTATTCTGCCCGGAAGATTTCTCTTCATGGAATCGATACAGGCCATAAATCCCAGATAAGGCCCACCGAAAGCGACAGCCATGCCGAGAGGCTGTCCTTCGCCTATCGCAAAATCAGCACCATATTCTCGCGGAGTCTTCATGACCGCAAGGGTGATAGGATTAACGGACATAATATATCTGCAGTTTTTAATTGAATGTGCTATTTCGCCGATTTCCGCAGCGGATTCCAGGTTCCCATAATAGTTAGGGTGCTGTATCAGCACACATGCGGTATCATCAGTCATCATCTCCTTGAGAGCCTCTGTGTCAGTAACGCCGTCCTTTTCAGGAATCACCGACAGCTCCATCTCATTGCCGAAGCAATATGTTTCGATGACTTTCATTACCGAAGGCTGAACTGTTGCAGAAACCAGAGCTCTGTTGCTTTTGCGTCCTCTGCATGCCGCAACGGCTTCTCCTGCTGCTGTACCGCCGTCATACACCGATGCATTTGATACATCCATACCTGTAAGATCGCATATCATCGTCTGATACTCGAAGATAGACTGGAGTACGCCCTGGCTGATTTCAGCCTGGTAAGGTGTGTATGCTGTCTGCAGTGTTTCATTTGACATAACATGATTGACTATAGCCGGAATGTAATGTCTATAGGCGCCGGCACCGCGGAAGACTGATTTGAATATGACATTCCTGTCAGCGATTTCCTTCATGGCTATGCCTACTTCCATTTCAGACATTCCCTCAGGAAGATTTAGCTCTCCCTGAAATTTGACAGCATCGGGAATATGCGCGAAAAGATCCTCCAGGTTGCTGAAACCTATCTCTTTTAGCATTTCCTTCTGCTGCTCTTTTGTATTAGGAACAAAAGTACCCATAAAATACCGCCTTTCTGAACGATCCATGATTATGCTTCTTCTTCGCAGAACACCTCATATTCTTCAGGTGAAAGAAGTCCGTCTGCCTTTTCTTTTACGCCCTCTACCTTGATGAACCATGCTTCATTGGCGTTTTCGTTTATCATTTCGGGAGCATCCTGCAGCTCTTCATTGATTTCCGCAACTGTTCCTGATACAGGTGAGAAGATATCTGATACCGCCTTTACAGATTCAACATCAGCAAATATCTCTCCGGCAACAACCTCATCTCCCACTTCCGGAAGATTTACGAATACCAGATCGCCCAGCTCTGACTGTGCGAAGTCGGAAATGCCGATTGTGGCATTGTCCCCATCGATTACTACCCATTCGTGTGATTTTGCATAAAGTGCGTCTTTTTTAAGTTCCATTTTATTTCTCCTTATAATCAATAAACTGTAATTATCGTGATCAGCGCTTGTAGAACGGCAATTCTGTAACTTCAGCCTCTACCCTTCTGCCTCTTACATCGATTTCCACTTTCGTACCGACTTCCTTGTACTCTCTCGGGATCCTTGCCATGGCGATAGGATAATCGAAGTACGGACATTTGGTTCCTGAAGTCGTGTAACCGATTTTATCCTCTCCCACATAGATATCCTGGTGTTCGCGAGCAATGCCCCTTCCTGTGATTTTCAAGCCGACTCTTACTACCGCGGGCTTTCCGGCTTCCACCATCGGTTTCTTGCCGATAAAGTCCTCCTCCTTTTTAAGCTTGACAGCAAACATGAGACCGGCTTCCCGCGGTGAGATATCATCGTTCATTTCATGCCCGTACAAAGGCATTCCGGCTTCCATTCTCAATGTATCGCGAGCACCCAGTCCGCATGGAATAAGACCGTCATCTTTTCCTGCTTCATAGATCGCATCCCACATTTCCGGAGCTTTAGCAGCAGGTAAATACAGTTCCACACCGTCTTCTCCTGTATATCCGGTCGTGGAGCATATGCAAGGTATACCTGCAACCTCAGCGCCCATCTTTGAATGGTAGTATTTTTCGGGAATGCTTCCGCTGCTGCATATTCTGCTGATAATTTCCTTGGCTTTCGGACCCTGCAGGGCGATCTGCGCATACTGATCCGATACATCGGTGAAAGTAACATTTCCGAACTGATGATCACACATCCATTTGAAGTCCTTATCCTTGTTGGCAGCATTTACAACCAGCAAATACTTGTCATCACTCATCTTGTAAACGATAAGATCATCTACCGTTCCGCCTCTTTCATTGCACATCGGTGAATATCTTGCCTGCTCATCCTGCATATTTGTGAAATCATTTGTCAGCAGCATCTGAAGATTCGCCAAAGCATCAGGACCTTCGCAGATAATTTCTCCCATATGTGAAACATCAAACATGCCGGCTGCCGTTCTCACAGCCATGTGTTCCTTGACAACACCGGAGTCCCTGTACTGCACCGGAAGAATGTAACCGCCAAATGGTACCATCTTCCCGCCGTATTCCAGATGTTTTTCATACAGTGGTGTTTTTAGTTCCATATAATCCTCCTGTTTTATTTAATATACATTTGCATTGAAATAATTATTTGATTCTTCTGGCTTCAATATAGTATCTCTTGTCTTCGGCATGACCCATAGAGAAGGTTTTTCTCGGAAGCGCGCCGTCGTTGATAACTGACTTGAACAGATCTCCCTTATCCATTGCAGGAAGGAGGAATGCCATACATCCCGGTTTCTTTCCGAGTTCAATGGTGATTTCATCGCCGTGAACATAGTCGATGCCTATTTCATTAGCCTTGATATACTTGTCCAGAAAGCTCTGAAGAGTTCCCACTTCAAGCTGTGCCTTAGGATCGGGAACCGTGATAAAGCCCTCTGCACCGTCGTATGCATACCGGATCACATGGCCTTCGCCCTTTCCTTCAAATGTTCCCGGATACTCAGCCTTCAGTGCTTCCATAAGAGCAGGAGCATCAACATCGAAGAGAACTCTGTGTATAGGTTCAAATTCCAGTGCCGTATCGTAGAGGTTTACAATTTCCACAAGAGCATATCTTGAAGGAAGCGTATTCTCGCTTCCCGGTCCGAATTTAGCCTTTTCCTCCTCATAAAGCGCCTTGGCTGAAGCCAGTGAGTGGTTTCCGTCACCTACTGCGAAGAGCAGCGGCTGTTCATCCGCAAGCTTTCCCAGAGCAGCAACTGCACCCTCCTGTAAATCAGGAGGAACCAGCCATCCCTTAGCATGTCCGCCACCCTCCATAAGGTCGAAGTCGTACAGAACCTCACTGCACTCCTTGAGAGGACCGATTACTGTATCGTTTATATCATCTATCAGAAGCATCACATGAGGAAGCTCAACCGCCGCATCCCTTCTTACGGCCTGCCTCGGTGGTATTCTGTCGAGAACAGTACCTTCCGTTGCCCTCACCGGAGATGTCGAGCCTGCCGAATAATCGTACTCTTCAAGGTCTATTTTGCCTATAAGCCCTTTTCTTACCTTCCCGTCCGACTGAACTCTTTCAAGATAAATCATCGCTTCAGGAAGCTCTCTGAAAACGCCCTTTGAGAGGTATTCTTTCATCGTTGCGTTTATCTTGTCGATATGCTCTTCAGTGTGTCCGTCCGAAAGCTGTGCCTCAGGAAGAATTATTCTGAAAGTCGATGGTCTGTCACCAACCGTTTTCTCCACTCTTTCCCAGTACTCCGGCTGTGAAGTGAACTGATCGCAGGCAACAACTGCCCATGTCTCATAATTTTCATCAGCAGGCAAAAGAATATCTGCTGCCGAAAAAACTGTTCTGCCCATAATATTTATCTCCTTCTGTTATATAAAAAATCAATAATCCTAAAAAATCATACCATAAACAGCCCATCAAAACAACGGACTTTCTATATAGAATGAATCAATTTACTCTCTAATTTACGAACGCTTTGCGACTGATATTTCAGGGCTTATATGGGATGATGAGAGCCCGGTTTTAACTATAAAACCCCTATGCCATAAAATCTTCCGCAAAAAAATTTCAGGCTTTGTATTTTTCTTTTAACTCTTGCCATGTTTTCACTTCAGGTCATACATTTCAAGCCTCATTTATCGATGGCATACCGGCAGCGATCTAAGCTCGCAGCGTGAATACCCATGCACAGCAGCCTTTTCTCTCTTCCTCCGTGATATCAGGATAGCAGCTGATGCACCGGCAGTCAATTCTGTCATCGATCACCCTGGCAAAATCCGCATATTCTATTTCACCTACGGCCTTGCAGGGATGCCATTCCATCCCCTTGCGGCTTCTGGCGCGCTGAACTCTGCAATTCAGAGTTCTGTAAGTCAGCGTATCGCCTTCGATAATGTATTCTTCATCATTGAGGTTGGCATACAGCCGCATTCTCATTGCCTTTTCAAGACCCTCAAGACCCGATCTGTCGGGAAGCTTCAGAAACTCCTTGATTCTCCCGGCTTCAATGACCGTGAATGAACGCCATATCTCCTTATCGCAGTCCATTGCACCGTCCATACCGTGTCTTTTCTCAACAGCCTGAAACCACAGACCGTCACAGGCGAGCCAATCCTTGGAATAAATTTCAACGAGTTCAATAAGTTGTTCTCTGCTAAGTTTTCTCAGTTCTTCGTTCATATCCGCCTCTCCATCGCTTTACCACATGATTATTGCTCTGACAGGACATACAGGTGCACAATACCCGCAGGTCAGACACTTGTCATGATCCACATTTGCGGTTCCCTTGTCCGTCATATAAATAGCT
>JAUMVV010000079.1 GCA_030529985.1 Bacillota bacterium | reverse complement strand
AGCCACGATGGCGAGGATGCACTGCCACATAGGTACTTTTCTACCCATAATAAAATCCTCCTTACAAAATTGTGAAATAAGAAAAATTGATAATTACACGTGCCCGTCGTGAGGCGAACCTTCCTTCCGCTTATAGGCTGCCTATCATTATTTATAATCTGCTTACTAAACTCAAATTGCTTACCTGAGCTTGATCCGCTTACTAATAACCACCCCTGAACTAAAGTTGCAAATGCAAATAAGCTGCGAACAAGCGAGCGGAATACACCGGCACTTAAGCACTCTGTAAATTATGGTGTATAGGCTCACATCCTTCAATCGTCTAATAGTGCTAATTATGAACATTAAAAAAAGTAGCACTCAGGTGCCACTTGTCGCACTCAGGTACTACTCATCATACTCCATCTCTTTCCCGTCGTCTCCACTGTTCATATAGAGCTTCATCGCATGGAGATTTTACAGTACTTTAATCTTACGGAGATTCATCCTCCGCTTCGCCCTCCTCACCGTTGATTATATAGATAGCCTCAACTCTGTTTTTTACATCCAGCTTTCTGAAAATGTTGTAGATGTGAGTCTTGACCGTACTCTCCGAAAGAAACAGCTTCTCGGCAATTTCCTTATTGCTTTTGCCCTGGTATATGAGCTCCAGAAGCTCGTGTTCTCTTTTGGTCAGGCCGAAATCCTCACAGACCTTGTTGATGCGGTCTTCAAGCTTCCTCTTGGCTATAAGTCTCTCCTCTACAGTGGGGTTTTTCCCGTTAAATACGGGTTTGACTCCGGCCTTGTAGACATATACCAGTGTTGAAGCCGCAATTGCAAGCCAGAACACTATGGTAAGGTCAAGGGGTTCTCTGATAAATTCACTGTTCCCCCAGTACACCGAGATTTCTCCCCAGAAGTAGGTCCCGTAATTCCAAAGGAGAGCCGCAGTGGTTATTAACATGAAGTGAAGCGTCATTTTATGATTATCCACCGCCGCATAGATAATATATGCAACCGAAATGGCGAGAGCTGCTACTATCAACACGATGTCAGTCAGCATCAGAAGCCATTTCATGGTATAGAAATACTCTGCACTGGTGGCTACCGTGAGGATTATCCAAAGACCGGTGTAGAATATGATGTAGTTCTTCACCATTCTTCCCATCAGCCTCAGGGAGTCCTTCACCATCAGCTTTTCCTGAAGCACTATCCACTCGTAAATCGTAAGCGCAATAAGACAGTTGCCGATTCGCATTACCTCGATGCTTGAGAATACGCCTATCACATAATTGCAGTAGTATATGACCATGTCATATATGCATATTATGAAGAGCCCGACAATGAATATTCTCATACTCCTGTTCCGTTCACTTTTGTTCCTGCTTCTTATCACCATACAGCATGTGAATGATGCTCCAAGCGTTACAACACATGCCATATACAGGAAGAGGATTACTGATTTTGAAAACATCTCTATACCCTTATCCTACTCTGCAAAGGCATTGTATATCGCCTTTATTGCGGTTTCGAAATCCTTCTCCTCAACTCCGACAATTATATTCATTTCACTTGAACCCTGGTCGATCATACGGATGTTCACGCCCTCCTTCGCCAAAGCTCCGAACAGGGTCGCGGATGTGCCTTTACGGGCAGCCATTCCTGCTCCGACTGTGGCGATAAGCGCAATATCCTCCACCACCTCAAGAGTATCCGGTTTTAACTGGCTTTGCATTTCCTCGACTATCTCGTCCAGCTTGCCGTTAATCATTTTGTTGTCGAGAACGACAGACATGGTATCGATTCCCGTCGGAAGATGCTCTATGGTGATGTCATTGTCTTCCATAATGCCGGCCAACCTCCTGATGAAACCCTTCTCGCCGGCCAGATGGTTCTTATATATGCCTATTACGGTGAAGCCCTTCTTGCCGGCGATTCCCGAAACAACCTGATCCGGATCGGCCTGGGGCTGAGCTGTTATCATGGTGCCCGCATCCTCCGGTCTGTTGGTGTTTCTGATGTTGATTGGAATGTCCGCCACCTTGGCCGGATAGATGGCATCCTCATGAAGGACAGAGGCACCCATATAGGAAAGCTCTCTGAGTTCCATATACGAGATGGATTTTATCGGTTTAGGATCATCTACAATTCTCGGGTCAGCTCTGAGGAAGCCTGAAACATCCGTCCAGTTTTCGTACACCTCTGCTCCTACGGCTCTGGCTATTATCGAACCTGTTATGTCCGACCCTCCCCGCGAGAAGGTCTTGATACTTCCGTCCAGCCTTTCACCGTAAAACCCCGGAATCACCGCCTTATCCACGCTCGGCAGCACTCTGTTGATAGAGTCGTCTGTCACTTCCTCCAGAAACTTTCCCCTGTCGCTGAATCTGACAATATCCTTGGCATCGACAAATGCAAAACCAAGATATTCGGCGATGATTTTAGCGTTGAGGTACTCGCCTCTGCTGGCGATGTAGTCTACGGAAGCCCCTTTCTCTATTTCTTCTTTGATAACGCCCAGTTCTCCTCTGATGCCTGCGTCTATACCGAGGTCGGCTTCAACTGCGGTAAACCTGTCATATATTACCTGAAATATCTGTTCATAGGGAATCTTGTGTTCTATATGCGTCTTGCACAGATAGAGAAGATCTGTGATCTTGCTGTCGTCTGCAAATCTCTTGCCCGGTGCGGATACGATAACATACTTTATGTTCTCGTCCGCTTCGACAATCTTCCTGAGTTTTCCTATCTGGAGAGCATCTGCAACAGATGAGCCTCCAAACTTCGCTACTTTTATTCCCATTCTCTATTCACCCTTCAGTTCATCAACCTTGTCCAGTCTCTCCCACGGCAGGTCAATATCCGTTCTTCCGAAATGTCCGTAGGCAGCAACCTGTCTGTACAGAGGTCTGCGCAGATCCAGATCCCGTATTATGGCCGCCGGTCTCAAATCGAAGTGTTTTTCTACGATCTCCGCCAGCTTCTCATCGGGATACTTCCCTGTGCCGAAGGAATCCACCATGATCGATACCGGTCTGGCTATTCCTATGGCATAGGCGATCTGCACCTCACATCTGTCAGCCAGCCCCGCTGCCACCATGTTCTTTGCCACCCATCTTGCCGCATATGTTGCCGAACGATCGACCTTCGTAGGATCCTTGCCGGAAAATGCGCCGCCGCCGTGATGAGCATATCCGCCATATGTATCGACGATGATTTTGCGTCCTGTCAGCCCCGAATCTCCCTGGGGTCCGCCTATTACAAATTTACCCGTAGGGTTGCAGAAATACTTCGTCTCTTCATCCAAAAGCTCTTCGGGGATTATCGGTTTGATAACATGCTCTATCAGATCAGCCTTTATCTGCTCCTGTACTGCGTTCGGATCATGCTGAGTTGAAATGAGCACCGTATCTATTCTCTTTACCTTATCGCCATCGTATTCCACCGTAACCTGAGTTTTGCCGTCAGGTCTCAGATATTTCAGTGTCTCGTCTTTCCTGACCTCTGTCAGACGGCGCGCCAGCTTATGCGCCAGCGAAATCGGCATAGGCATGTATTCGGGTGTCTCGTTACACGCATAGCCGAACATGAGACCCTGGTCTCCTGCACCTGTATCGTGTTCGGTATTCGTGCTCTCATCAACGCCCAGCGCGATATCAGGTGACTGTTCATCTATGGAGGTCATTATCGCACAGGTGTTCCCGTCAAAACCGTACTTGGCTCTGTCATATCCTATATCCACAATTACTTCTCTTGCCAGCTTGGGAATGTCCACATAACAGCTTGTGGTGATCTCCCCCATTACCATCGCATATCCCGTATTGACAGTTGTTTCCGCTGCAACACGCCCCTGCGGATCCGCCGCCATGATCGCATCTACTATAGCATCGGAAATCTGGTCGCAGATTTTATCAGGATGTCCTTCAGTTACTGATTCGGATGTAAATAATCTCTTCATTTTTATCTTCCTCCTAAATGTCCAAAGATATAGTTATTGTACCACAAAAGCAGCCCCCGGTGATATTTTTATGGTATACTTTAGTCATGAATATTGAGAATCTTAAAATACTTGAGGGGGGACTTTCCGCTCCCATAAATCATATGCCCAAACGCTTTGTTTCCGCCTACGCCACAAACACCCGACTCATGGGTGTTCTTGCCGTATATGCCCACTGGAACATAGCTCCCGCACTCGGTCTGCCTGACCTGCACCAGTTTTTTTATATTGACTGCGAGGAGCAGGGGCTGGAAACCTACAGGAGCTTTCGCGGTGATTTCGGTCCTGAGGCAAGGCTTGCGGAACAGGCGCTGACAGGCGGTCTCGGCGCTCAGAAGGTTCCGATTTCAGAAAGAGAACTGCATTGGCTGATGAGCCACTGGCGTTCTTTTAATAAAAAGCATCACCTGCCTTTGCCTGAGAACAGGGAGGAGTACGATTTTATCTTCGGGGGTGACAGTGAGCTTTCTTACGGGGAACGCCGTGCTCTTCTGGATAAAATCTGCGTTGAGATATCATCCGATTATCAGGCGGTCAACTATTTTCTCATGCGGTGTTTCGGCAGGGATTATGAGGGCGCAAACAGGCTGACGGATCTTTCGGTCGACTTCCCTCTGGACATTTACGACGGCTATGAGAAGGCCACTTTCTGCAAAAACATTATTGACCCTGAACAGCACTTCGGCGACGGCTCTGTTTCTTATCTCTGCGAGTCGCTGATTGAAATGGGCGGCCGGCACGAAACGGTCATTTCCAAGGTTGTTATCCGTAATCTTAAAGTTATCGGATTTGAGCATTGCGACAGCTACCGCATCAGCTCCCGGGAGGCAGCGATGATGCTGAAGAAACCCGAATTCACAAGTGTGTATGAATTTCTTCTGGACGAGGCGGAGACGGAGGAAAATATCGGGGAGTTTATTGTAGGTCTGGACACCATCATGACCACTCACT
>JAUMVV010000078.1 GCA_030529985.1 Bacillota bacterium | reverse complement strand
CAGATCATTCGGGACATCTTCGGCATCATCAAACCCAACGGATACCGGCAGTTCAACACCGCCTACATTGAGATCCCCAAGAAAATGGGAAAATCGGAGCTCGCGGCTGCGGTCGCGCTCCTGCTCACATGCGGCGACGGTGAGGAACGTGCGGAGGTCTACGGCTGCGCGGCAGACCGGCAGCAGGCGTCCATCGTATTCGAGGTCGCTGCGGACATGGTCCGTATGTGCCCGGCGCTGAACCGCAGAGTCAAGATACTGACGGCCACGAAGCGGATCGTGTACCTGCCGACGAACAGTTTCTATCAGGTGCTGTCGGCGGAGGCGTACTCGAAGCATGGGTTCAACATCCACGGCGTGGTCTTTGACGAGCTGCACACCCAGCCGAACCGAAAGCTCTTTGACGTTATGACCAAGGGCTCCGGCGACGCGAGGATGCAGCCGCTGTATTTCCTTATAACCACCGCCGGTACGGACACGAAATCCATCTGCTACGAAACGCACCAGAAGGCGAAGGACCTGCTGGAAGGCCGGAAGATCGATCCGACCTTTTACCCGGTGATCTACGGCGCGGATGAGAACGACGACTGGACGGACCCGAAGGTCTGGAAGAAAGCGAACCCGTCACTCGGGATCACGGTCGGGATTGACAAGGTCAAGGCTGCCTGCGAGTCCGCAAAGCAGAACCCTGCCGAGGAAAACGCGTTCCGGCAGCTCCGGCTCAACCAATGGGTCAAGCAGGTCGTGCGCTGGATGCCTATGGAGAAATGGGACCGGTGTGCCTTTGCGGTAAACGAGGACGACCTCGAAGGCCGGGTCTGCTACGGTGGTCTCGACCTCTCCTCCACGACGGATATCACGGCGTTTGTGCTGGTGTTCCCGCCGTTGGACGAAGAGGACGAGTTCGTGATCCTACCCTACTTCTGGATACCGGAAGAGAACATGGACCAGCGAGTCAACCGGGATTATGTTCCTTACGATGTGTGGGAGCGCCAGGGATACCTGCAGACCACGGAAGGGAACGTCGTCCATTACGGCTACATCGAGAAGTTCATCGAACGCCTCGGAGAACGGTTCAACATCCGCGAGATCGCGTTCGACCGTTGGGGTGCCGTGCAGATGGTGCAGAACCTTGAGGGTATGGGCTTCACGGTCGTTCCGTTCGGACAGGGGTTCAAGGATATGAGCCCGCCCACCAAGGAACTCATGAAGCTGGTTCTGGAGCAGCGCATCGCCCACGCCGGGCATCCGGTGCTCCGCTGGATGATGGACAACATCTACGTGCGGACCGATCCTGCAGGGAACATCAAACCGGACAAGGAGAAGTCTACCGAGAAAATTGACGGTGCCGTGGCGACGATCATGGCACTCGACCGTGCCATCCGGTGCGGGAACGAAACTGGCGAAAGCGTCTATGACAAAAGAGGCATATTGTTTTTATGATGAATTTTGTCAAATTTGGATTTATTATTCAAATTTATAAAAATACATCTTGACAAACACGGGCGAAATTAATATAATTTGTGTTATCGAATAGAAGGGTGTCTTAACTGATGATAAATATCTCTAAACGCGATGATCACATTCTCCCAACGGTGAGGATCCATAAAATTGTCCTTAACAACTTTAAAAGTGTGAAACACGGAGAAGTTGTTTTTGCCTGTGCTAAAAGATTTGTTCCTCAGGATACCTATTCCGATGTGCTTGGCATTTATGGACAGAATGGCTCTGGTAAAACCGCAATAATTGAGGCATTGAGCATACTAAAACGTGCACTTTCCGGTTTATCAATCCCTCCTACCTATGCTGAGTGTGTATCGAAAGATGCAGAACCTGCACAGTTGGAATTCACTTTCGATTTTCAGTATCCGGAGCCAGCCGGTTACAAGAGGACTATCATTTATTCTTTCGATGTGAAAAGAGTAGAAACAAAGGACGAATCTGGTAAGGAAGATGTGGGAACCTACAAACGACGCAAGTATCCTTACGAAGTTCGAATCTGCAATGAATCGATAGTGGCATCCGGCTTCTTTGATGGAGATGAAGATAAAGGAAAGCATACTATTATTAACAGCATTGGAGGCAAATCCTATCCTATCGGTCCGGTTTCAAATCTGGAGCCGTTAGTAGGGAAAAACAAAGATGGCTTGATTATTGATCTCCAGGTTTATAAACGGCTTGCTTATGAAAAGTCCAAATCATTCATATTTAGTAATGATACATTGGATCTTTTCAATGCGAACAGTGATTATTCGGAGGTGTTCCAGATTCTTTTCGAATTGGCAGAATTCGGAATGGGCTACCTTCATATTGTTGACACTCGAGCAGCCAGCGGCAGAGATAAGACCAGATTTACACTGAATACCCGTTTGGGGAAAATGGATATGTCCATCTTTGGAACAAATAGTGTTCCTAAGGGATTGATGAGTCATATTAACTCGATATTCAAGACGATCAATACCGTACTAAAACAAATCGTTCCCGATTTACAGGTTCTACCTGAAATAACCGGTACTGATAAAGGTGAAGATGGCGAAGAACTTGATGTGTTTGTTTTAGTGTCTCATCGAGGTAATGTAGAGCTTCCTCTTCGAGATGAATCTGAAGGAATAATTAAGCTGGTCAGTGTTCTTGCTCTTTTGACTGCTGCTTTTAATGACAGATCCTGCACGGTCGCAATTGATGAGTTGGATTCCGGGATATATGAATATCTGCTTGGTGAACTCTTAATTGCGTTTGAAGAATATGGCAAGGGCCAGTTGGTTTTCACTTCGCATAACCTTAGACCGCTTGAGGTGCTTAAAAAGGAAGAAATCGTATTCACCACCTCAAACCCTGATAACCGTTATATTCGCTTAAAAGGCGTAGGGCGAACCAACAATCTGCGCGATCTGTATTTGCGCGAGATCGTTGATGAAGATCAGGATGAACCTTTGTACAACGCTTCCAAACGGTACAAACTCGTTGCAGCATTCAAGAAGGCAGGGCGCGGTTATGGCGAAGAAATCGAAAACCAGTAATTCTGAAATAAAAAAGAATACTGTTCTGTTTCTAGTTGAAGGGGACAGCGATCAGCATGCCCTTGAATATTCGATTCAGGAGCTGTTTGACGTGGTAGATTCACGCTATAGAATTGTATTTGCAAAACAGAAGCAGCCAGTAGAAGTTGTCGACGATGAAGACGATGAAAGTATTGTTCTCAATGAGGATGACGAAAATTCTGAGGATGAATACGACGATGATGAGCTGGACGATGATGAGAAGGAAAAATTTGGCGGCGATGTGACCACTGCATATGGGGTATGGCCGAAAAACATTGAGTACATAATAAATAACCGTTTTTTCGTTCCCGTCATACATAAAGAAAACCTATATGCCAAACGTCTTTTGAAGGTTATTCAAATCGTAGATTTGGATGGTGCATACATTCCTGATGAGTCATTGGTTCCTTATGAAGAAGAAAGATATGATTTCGATAAGTTTTTCTATAATACTGAGCGTCAAGTGATTGAAGGCGATCCTATCAAGGCAGCTAAAAGGAACTACCACAAAAGAAAAAACATTGATGCTTTAGTATCGAAGAACGTAATTCATATACAAGGCCGTGAGGTGCCGTATTCTATATACTACTTTTCCAGCAATCTTGATCATGTTATCAATCAAGATGCAAATCTAAACGGTGGGAAGGTAAATGCGGCAGATAGATTTGCCGAAAAGTATTATGATGATTTGGAAGGATTTTTGACTTTCTTTGATGAATATAATTCAGGTGAGTTCCGAGGACTTGATTATGAGGAATCCTGGAATTTAGTTAGAGATAGAACGAAAACGTATTCTATACAACCCGGTACAAATCTGCATCTTCTCTTGCGAGAGATTTTAGAGAAACGATTCTCACTCCCCAAATAAGACACAGATGAACGGAGGGATGCCTATGAAGAAGTCTTCCGTGTTAACGGAAAAGGATGTCCTAAGAACACTAGATATTCCTGATTTTCGCCACCTGACGAAGGAAAAAATGATGGAATTTGCCTCAATGTTGCCTTATATGGATAAGGAAGTTGCGAAAAAGGCACTTGAGCAATTTCCAAACTTTTCAAATGCGGCAGTTTCCATGTTCAAAGAATATTCTGATTTGGCAAAAAATGCTTTGCAGTCAGATAATATCAACAATCAAAGAGTTTATGATCTCATCGATTCAATTAGCAAATCGATGCAAGAATTGTTGAAGCAGCCGGAATTATCGTTTGAAAACAAGCAGATAATAATGGCGAATCTTCTTGAACTAAAAAATGATGCTATAAGGCTGAATGAAAGCACCAAAAAACATTCAATGAAGATTTTAGCCATTGTTTTCAGTATTCTTGGGGCAATCATAATGTGCCTGGCATGTGTGCTTGGGGTTAACTCTAAAGGTAATGGCCCAACAATAGATACCTGAAAACAGAATTAAAACAAATTAGTAGAAAGAGCGTTCACAAGTATAGTGAGCGCTTTTTTATGTGCAAAAAAGGAGGATCACATGAGCATTTTCAGCGGATTGTTCAAATCAAGGGACAAGCCTGTGAACCGGACGCCCGGCAGCAGTTTTGCCTTTTACATGGGCGGGAGCTCCTCCGGCAAGATCGTAAACGAGCGCAGCGCCATGCAGATGACGGCGGTGTACGCCTGCGTGCGTATCCTGTCGGAAGCGATCGCAGGACTCCCGCTGCACCTTTACCGGTATAAGGAGGACGGCGGCAAAGAGAAGGCGACGGGTCACCCGCTGTACCTGCTGCTGCATGATGAACCGAACCCGGAGATGAGTTCGTTCGTGTTCCGGGAAACACTCATGACGCACCTGCTGCTCTACGGCAACGCCTACGCACAGATCATCCGGAACGGCAAAGGCGAGATCGTCGGTCTCTACCCGCTCATGGCAAACAAGATGAGCGTGAACCGGGACACCAATGGCCGGTTGTACTACCAGTACCAGCGTTCCTCGGACGAGGCGCATACGACTAAGGGTGACCT
>JAUMVV010000077.1 GCA_030529985.1 Bacillota bacterium | reverse complement strand
GAAAACTTGCCAATGTTTACTTGACACATACACACCGTCCCACAGACCGGGTTAGCCTTGACAGACCTAAACCGCTGGTATAGAATGTTAACGATATTTTTCAGAAAAACATATAAAGACTCTGCTCTTTTGGAAAGCCATACAGAGAACACGCGTCACCGGCTGAGAGCGCGTCAGGGCGAGTAGTGAGTACGGGAACACTTTATGTGGAGAAATAGCACAGCGGGTTTAATAAAAGCGGACGCCTGTACGGGCGTCAATACGGGTGGCACCGCGGGTTAAACAATACTCGTCCCGGAAATCAGAATGATTTCCCGGGACTTTTTTTACCGGGAAAACGGACAGGAGGAAAAAAGAAATGTACAGAACACTAATGTGCAACGACATTCGCGATGAGCACATTGGAAGAACGGTTTCGCTGGCCGGATGGGTAGACTACATCCGTGACCATGGCGGAGTAATCTTCCTGGACCTTCGCGACTGCACGGGAGTTACTCAGGTGGTGATCCATGACGAGAAGCTGCTGGAGGGGGTGACGCGTGAATCAGTGATCAGCGTAAGCGGAACCGTGAGAAAACGCGATCCTGAAACGGTTAACGAGAAAATCGATACGGGTCTTGTGGAACTTGCGGCAGAGGAGCTGAAGCTGCTGGGCAGGAGCAAGAACATGATGCCTTTTGAAGTGAGAACCTCGAGAGCCAGCAAGGACGAGCTGAGACTGAAATACAGATTTCTGGATCTGAGAAATCCTAAGAATCACCATAACCTGGTCATGCGTTCGAAGATAATAGGCTTCATGAGGCGCACGATGGAAGAGAAGGACTTCCTTGAAATGCAGACACCTATCTTGACCGCCTCATCTCCCGAAGGAGCGCGGGACTTCCTGGTTCCCAGCCGGAAGCACCCCGGCAAATTCTATGCACTACCGCAGGCACCGCAGCAGTTCAAGCAGCTGCTCATGGTGTCCGGCTTCGATAAGTATTTCCAAATCGCACCGTGTTTCAGAGATGAAGATGCCCGTGCAGACAGATCGCCGGGAGAATTCTATCAGCTGGACTATGAGATGGCTTTTGCAACACAGGAGGATGTGCTGGAAGTCTGTGAAGATGTTATCTATGACACCTTCAGGAAGTTTTCCGACAAGAAAGTTACCGAGAAACCTTTCCCGAGAATCACCTATGCCGATGCGATGAGGCTGTACGGTTCGGACAAACCGGATCTCAGAAACCCTCTGCTGCTGGTAGACCTTGGAGATTTCTTTGCGGAAGTGGAATTTCCCGCCTTCAGGGGAAGACCCGTATGCGGTATAGTCGCAGACTGCAGAGGCAAGTCAAACAAATTCTTTGAAGACTCACTGAAGTACGCCACATCCAACGATGTAGGTCTTGGAGGACTTGGATATCTGACTCTCAGGGACGGAGAATTTCTGGGTCCTATCGCCAAGTTCCTCACTCCGGCGCAAAAGCAGGAAATAACCCGGATTTCAGGCATCAGAGAGGGCGAAACCCTGTTCTTCATATGTGATGACAGACTTGATGTAACTCAGAAGAAGGCGGGACTCATCAGAAACTGGCTGGCACATAAGGAACAGTTGAACCTGATAACGGAAGACAGATTCGAGTTCTGTTTCGTCGTTGATTTTCCTATGTTCGAAATTGACGAGGAGACTGAAGAGACGGTATTCACACATAATCCATTCTCCATGCCGCAGGGAGGAATGGAGGCACTGACCGGTAAGGAAGCTACAGAGGTTCTGGCATGGCAGTATGACCTTGTAGGCAACGGGATCGAGCTTGCATCAGGCGCCGTGAGAAATCATGACATAGAAATAATGAAGGAGGCTTTCCGGATCGCAGGCTACGGAGAAGAGGAGCTGAAGAAACGCTTCAATGCACTATATAATGCATTCCGGTACGGTGCTCCGCCGCATGCCGGCATGGCACCGGGAATTGATCGTATCGTAATGCTGCTCACAGATGAGGAGAAGATCCTCGAAGTTATCGCATTTCCTCTCAATGGCAACGCTCAGGATCTGCTTCTGGGAGCTCCCGGAGAGGTGACGGATCAGCAGCTGGAGGATGTACACCTTCTCGGAAGCGGAAGTGCGCTTGCAAGAAGAAGCGGAGCCGGCGGTGCGGTGGGAGCTGCGGCAAAGCGCTCCGTATTCGGTGATGTGCAGGCTCTGAACCAAATCGCCCTCACAGACGAGGAGGAGTCGGCGGTAAAGGACATCTTCGGACAGATGAGCGAATACGAAAAGAAACTTGCAGAGATCGATACTGAAGATGTGGAACCGATGGTACATGTTATGCCTATGACCAATATTCTCCGGGAAGATGAGAGAAAGCAGGTATTTTCAAGAGAGAGCCTGCTTGAAGGTGCGCCTGCCCGCAGTGAGGACAGCTGGAAGGTACCAAGGCTGGTAAAGTGAGGTGGACGAGATGAAGAGAATAGGAATAGACGATACAATTATGATAAAAGGCCGGCCGGCTCAGGCGGGCTCCCGCATAATGGAGGGTTACAAGTCCCTTTTTGATGCGGAGGCGGTTACCCGTATCAAAAATGCCGGTCATGAGATTTCATGCAAAACCAATACGGGCGAATTCGGTCTTGACATGCTCGGAGAATTTTCTTACGGAGCCGAGCAGGAAGGAAAACTCGCCGGCGATGCGGCATCGAAGCTTGCTGCGGGAGAAATCGACGGAGCGCTGGGGGTCGATATGAACGGCAGTGCCAGACGCGCAGCGGCTCTTTCAGGCGTTGTTTTTATCAAGCCTACATACGGAACGGTATCCAGGCACGGTGTGATTTCCTGTGCCGCATCGGGAGAGCAGATCGGGGTTTATGCCGGGGATGCTGCCGGGGCGGCGGAGCTGCTTGGAGCGATTGCAGGTCACGATGACAAGGACGGCACATCGCTGCCTGAAGAAAAATACGAATACAGCATGGAGCCTGCAGGCGGCAGGGTAGCTGTAATAAGGAATCTTGCAGACAAGGCGGATGATGTAACTAAGCAGAAGCTGGAAGCCTTCGCGGACAGCCTGAGGGATGCAGGCACTGCTGTGGAAGAGATTGGATTTGAACTCTGCGAGGCGGCAAATACGGCATGGCAGATCCTCATGTGTGCGGAAACATGCAACAACATTTCCCGCTATGACGGGGTGAAGTTCGGCTACCGGGCGGATAAATTCAAAAATATCGATGAGCTATATGTCAATACGAGAACAGAGGGCTTCAACTTTCTCACCAAGGCGGTGATCCTGTACGGTTCAGACGCTCTGTCAAAGACGCGGTATAAGGACTGCTACGAGAAATCACTGAAAATTCGCCGCATCGCTGCAGATGCCATGGCGAAGCTCTTCGAGAAATACGATGCAGTTCTGACACCTGCATGCAGCAGGCGGGAATATGAAGCATATGATATTCACGAGGCTTTTGGCAGGGTGTTCGCCGAAGGTGAATTTACCGCAATACCGAATCTTACAGGGATCCCCGCTCTGGTAAGCAGCGGCGTGCAGCTGATGGGAAACAAATTCTGTGAAAGCAGATTGCTCGGTTTTGCCGAAGCAGGAGAAAGGGGGCTGAAATAAATGAAATACGAAACAGTCATCGGTCTTGAGACACATGTTGAACTCAATACAAAGTCAAAGATTTTCTGCTCATGCGGCGGACACGGCGCTGCGAAGGAACCAAACGACTGCGTTTGTCCCGCCTGCTGTGGAATGCCCGGAATGCTGCCTGTGGCAAACAAGAGAGTGGTGGAACTGGCGGTAACGGCGGGACTCATGCTGAACTGCGATATCAGCCGTTACACCAGCTTTGACAAAAAGAACTACTACTATCCTGACCTGCCTTGTGCGTATCAGATCACTCAGCTCAATCATCCGATCTGCACCGACGGCCTCGTGAGCATTAAATCCGGAAACGGCAGCAGGGATATACGCATCAAGCAGATACATATGGAGGAGGATGCCGGCAAGCTGGTACATGAGGGCAGATATTCGCTGGTGGACTTCAACCGTACAAGCGTACCTCTTATCGAGATAGTATCCCGGCCGGATTTCAGGAGTGCGGAAGAGGTACTGAACTACCTGAACAAGCTTAAATCCATGTTCCGCTCAGGAGGAATTTCAGAATGTGAGAACGGTGCGATGAGATGTGATGTGAACATTTCCGTCAGACCGGAAGGAACGGAGGAGCTGGGAGTGCGTTCCGAAATCAAGAACATGAGCTCTTTCGAGGCAATCGAAAAAGCTATCCGCTATGAAGTCCGGAGGCACATCGATGCTCTGGAATTCGATCTGGAGGAACTGGTTCAGGAAACGAGACGTTTTGATGAGAAAACAGGCAAAACATTCGCAATGCGGGATAAGGAGACTGAAGCGGATTACCGCTATTTCCCGGATCCTAACCTGATGCCTATAGTTATCGATGATGAATGGCTTGAAAGGATAAAGGACAGCCGGCCTGTTGCAGTTGATGAGAGAATAGACTTCTACCGTGAAGCAGGCATTTCAGAAGAGGAGATCGCCATGCTGGTTTCGAGCCGGGCGGCTACATGTCTTATGGAGGAGATCGTTGCTGCAGGCTGTGATGCACGTGAAACAGCAAAGTGGATCCTCACGGAAGCCGTCGGGGTGCTCCGCAAGGGGGGCAAGGGTCTTGATGATCTTCAGATTCCGCCGGAAGACATGGCAGAGATAATAAACATGGTGACAGAAGAGAAAATCAACAGGAATGCGGGAAAGGCCGCGCTGGCCGCTCTTATCGAGAAGGGTGTAAGTCCCGGGGACTTCATCAGCTCAGCCGGTCTTGACAGGCAGCTTGATGAATCGGCAGTCCTGGAGACCGTCAGGAAGGTAATTGCCGAGAACGGCGATGCTGTGGAAGCCTATAAGGGAGGCAGAACCAAGGCGTTTCAGGCTCTCTTCGGCGCATGCATGAGGGAGCTCAAGGGTGCAGGAAACCCTGCGGTGATCAAAGAAATGCTGGAGAAGAACCTTTAAGGAGGCACGCACTGACGGCATAATCCCTCCTCCCATAACAACCTGACACCGTCATACTCCCACATTGTCGTCAAACTCCCGCAGTCAAACCCCC
>JAUMVV010000076.1:1063-5115 GCA_030529985.1 Bacillota bacterium | reverse complement strand
GCACAAAATAGTACGGCAGTGCCCCTATAGTTCTCCCGTTATCTGCCTGTTTTCAGCCCATATATCCGCCCGTTTTTAACTCACAGTGCTCCATGTCTTTGCCCTTCTGTGCTATAATCAGTGCAGCTCCCGCCTTCGCATGCGTCCGCTGCAAAACCATTGTTTTTGTCCGTACATCCCCTTGTATATGCAAAGACCGACAAAGCATAATATGGCGAAACACCGTGCAAAGATAATAAATAAGAATGTAGGGAGCAGTGTGAAGAAAAGGAACCCCATAAGCTGAATTCTGCACATGCAACAGGAAGTATTAAGGCACAACACTATGCAAAAAAACGGTAAAAGAAATTGCACCTACATATTACGGTGCAGTGACGACTCCCTCTATACGGGCTGGACAAATGACATCGAAAAACGCCTCGCCGCACACAATTCCGGCAAGGCTTCTAAGTACACGCGCACCAGAAGACCTGTGACGCTGGTGCACATCGAATATTTCGAAACGAAGGAAGAAGCCATGAGCCGCGAATATGCCATCAAGAAGCTATCCCGTCCGGAAAAAAGCAGACTTATAAGAGATTATGAGAAAGAATCTGTAGATTACCTTCTGTAGTAATTTACAGAAAAAATTTCGCACTCTCGCTCATAAGCAGCAGTTCAGTTCTACCCCTCGTTTTCATTTAACTCATCAAGTGAAATCTGTCCGGCAATGCCTTCAAAAACCGGCGCTTCTTCATCCTCGAATATCGCTCCCTCTATATCCTCAATGGGCGGCATATCCTTTAGCGTTTCAAATTCAAACTGCTTCAAAAACTCATCGGTCGTGCCGTAGAGCATCGGCCGTCCCACCGTCTCCGCTCTGCCCACCTGCATGACCAGATTTTTTGACACGAGCCCCTCGATCACCCTGTCACATCTTATCCCCCTGATCGCCTCAATCTCCCCCTTCGTTACCGGCTGCCTGTAGGCCACAATCGCCAGAGTCTCCAGAGCCGATTGAGAAAGTCTGCGGCGTCTGACAGGAGTACAAAGCCTTTCAATGTAATCCCGATTTTCCTTGCGGGTAACAAACTGAAAACTGTTGTTGACCTCCCTTATTACTATTCCGCGGCCTTCCCTCTCATACTCGTCCTGAAGCTGCTTGCAGCATTCATAGATGTCCTTTTTATCCATATTGAATACATCCGCAATATCCTTAATGCTCAGCGGTTCTCCCCACACGAACATCATCGATTCAATTGCTGATTTAATTGTCTTGTTCACCATTTATTTCTTCCTCCATGAGGTGCTTCGTCGCATAAACTTCAATATCCCCAAACAATCTCTTCTGCTCCGCACCCAGCTTTCTTTCCTTCATCATCTGCAAAACCGATGCGAAAGTGACTGAAATATCATATTTATCACCCTTTTTTTCAACAAGCTCCATAAAGTCTGTCTTTTCCCCTTCAGGCCGTTTGCTGAAAAAGTCCTTTATTCCTGACATTCTTATTTCGGTGGTCATCCGCTGCTTTTCCGTTCTCAGGTGGTGTGCCTTTATCTCTTCGATCTTTTTCTTTCTCCGGAGAAAGGCCTCAAAAGCCTTCCTGAACTGTCGGGAATCCAGCTTGAGAAACTCGTCAGGCTCGTTGGTGTACTCCGTCAGATCCTCCTGGGGCTTTTCCAGCGTGCTTGCCGCCATCTCCCGCCTTTTTTCCAGCATTTCGGCTATCGCCTTGTACTTCTTGTACTCCTTAAGCTTGAGCACCAGCTCCGTCCGCGGATCTTCATATACTGACTCCCCTTTTCCCTCTGAATTGAGCCGCGGAAGCAGCAGCTTCGACTTGATTTCCAGCAATTCAGCTGCAAGCACCATAAATTCAGATGCCAGGTTCACATCCTCTTCCTGCAGCTGTGCAACATAAGCCATGTATTGGTTTGTTATCTCCGAAAGCCTGATGTCATAAATGCTCATGCGTGCATGTTCGATCAGATATACCAGCAGATCGAAAGGTCCTTCGAAGATGTTCAGTTTCACTCTGTAACTCATGGGATTATTCTACCACAAAACCCCGCCAAAAAGGACAAAGCATTCTGCCGTTCATAAGCAGCCGTTTACTCCTTTCTTTCTTTATTATAATTATAACCCATCGTCACTCTTGACAGAATTAGACCAAAAAGATAGAGTAAATCGTAAAGCCAATAGACAAGGAGAAAGAAAAATGATAACGAACAGTGTACTGGATTTGATCGGCAATACTCCAATAATCAACCTTGAACCTACCACAGGTCTCAGGATATACGCCAAAGCAGAATTCCTCAACCCGGGAGGCAGCATCAAAGACCGGGTTGCTCTCAACATGATTGAAGCCGCCGAAGCTGACGGAAGGCTGAAGCCGGGGATGCATATCGTGGAGCCGACTTCCGGCAACACAGGTATCGGTCTGGCCTTTTGCGGGGTTCGCAAAGGCTATGATGTCACAATCGTGATGCCGGAAAACATGAGCACCGAAAGACGGGCTGTAATCAAGGCTCTGGGTGCAGATCTGGTTCTGACATCGGCAAGACACTCTCTGGAGGGTGCTGTTGAAGAAGCTAACAGGATCGCATCAAAATCAGATAAATATTTCGTGCCTCAGCAGTTTGAAAATCCTGCCAACCCCGAAGTCCATTACAAAACCACCGGCCCGGAAATCTGGGAACAGCTTGGTGGCAAGGTGGATGTGTTCGTATCGGGTCTGGGCAGCGGCGGCACTCTCCAGGGAACGACACAGTTTCTTAAAGAAAAAAATCCCGACCTCATCTGTATAGCGGTTGAGCCGAGAAATGTTTCCGCTCTTCTGGGAGATGAGCCGGGTCTGCACCAGATCCAGGGAATCGGCGACGGTTTCGTGCCATCGGTTCTGGACACAAGCATAATAGACAAGGTCATCACGGTTACAGATGACGATGCCATCAGGACAACGAGAAAACTGGCCAAAGAACAGGGACTCATGTGCGGAACTTCCGCCGGGGCCAATATCTGGGCCTGCATGAAGGCTGCAAAAAAATTCGGTGAAGACAAGGTCATCGCCACGGTCCTTCCGGACAGAATGGAAAGATATTTCAGCACAGGGCTTCTATAGGAGCCCTGTTTTTTAGGCGAATACCCATCAGGTAAACATCTCCCGCTTCACCGCCTGTCAGTCTGACCCCGGGCAAAAGGAAAAACCCGGCTCATCGCGAGTCGGGTTTTTCCGGTATTTAGATGAATATTACACCGATATTCTGAACTTCTAAATAACTGCTGCTTTTGCAGTATCTTACTCTTACAGGTTGAATGCGTCCTTAGTCTTAGCCAGAGCAACATCCAGAGCAACCAGAACCTTATCGATTGTTTCGTAAGCCTGAGTGATAGGCGGCTCGATTCTTACTGTCTTCGCATTAACCAGAGTACCTGCTGTCATTACATGCTGAGCAAACAGCTCCTTAGTTACATTGTATCCAACTTCTGCTTCCGGGAATTCCATGCAGATCAGCATTCCGGAACCTCTGAATGCAGTCAGTACTGTAGGGTACTTTTCCTGGAGCTTCTTCAGGCCGGCCAGGTAGTAGTCGCCCTTTTCCTTTGACATCTTAGGCATATCGTTTTCCAGCATGTACTTGATCGTACCGATAAATGCTGAGCAAGCGAGTGGGTTACCACCGAATGTAGGTGATCCGAGGATCCATGGATTATCAAACATCTTGCCTTCTGCACCTGTGCCGCAGCCTGACTTCTCATAAGTCCAAGGTCTTGCGATGATACCGGTAATAGGTACCAGACCACCGGATGAAGCCTTACCAAAGGTCATGATGTCAGGAGTAACACCTTCGTAGTCACATCTCCAGAGAGTACCTGTTCTGCAAAGTCCGGTCTGGATTTCGTCGAAAATCAGTGCGATTCCGTGATCGTCGCAGATCTTTCTCAGATCCTTAAGATATCCTTCCGGTGGAATCATAACGCCGGCTTCGCCCTGAATCGGTTCTACGATGATTCCTGCAACCTTTTCGCCTACGGTTTCCAGATTTTCTACAGCTACTCTTGCTGCATCAGC
>JAUMVV010000076.1:0-1053 GCA_030529985.1 Bacillota bacterium | reverse complement strand
GTCACCGTACTTAACATGCTGAACCTGCTGTATCATCGGAACATAGTCTTCTCTGTAAGCAGCCTTGCCGCCCATTGAGATAGCACCCATTGATTTACCGTGGAATGCTCCTGTCGTCGAGATGTACCATCTTCCACCTGTTGCCAGTCTTGCAAGCTTCAGTGCCATTTCTACTGCTTCAGCTCCGCCGTTGCAGAAGAATGAGTACTGCAGGTCACCGGGAGTGATCAGTCCCAGGATGTTAGCAAGATATCCTCTGAGAGGGTCTACCAGTTCCTGTGAGTGCAGGCAGTATCTGTCGAGCTGAGCTCTTACTGTCTTCTTGATTTCAGGGTTTCCGTGTCCGCAAGCGTAAATTCCGAATCCACCGAGGCAGTCGATAAATTCAGTTCCATATACATCTCTGAATACATCGCCTTCATCTTCCCATTCTACGAATGCACTGTCTGTTGATACTGACTTTCTGTATTCGAGCCAACCGGGATTAACGTTTTCGTTAAAGTTCTTGATTGAGTCTTCAATTATAGCCTTCTTTTCTGCATCTGTCAGTGATTCTGCTTCGATTAAGCCAACAACCTTTTTAGCTTCTTCTAAAGCCTTCGCAATGTTTCTTTCAGTCATTTTATGACCTCCCTTTAATTATAGAAATACTTGGTTCGCTACCCGGAAAGCGGCAGCATCGGTATAACTTCTTGCACATAGTATTATTCAAATTCTATGCCACTTATGATATTATATCTCAATATTGAGCTGATGAGAACTACTAATATGCTCTAAAACAGCTATTTTTAAGTGTTTTTTCTGAAAATTCTACCAAAAAATTTGCTTCAGCCTCATCATTTTCCCGCTCTCTCAGCGGATTTTTGTGTCTCATTTATGATACCGGTCTTAAAAACGATACTCATGCCGGCGGTGTCCACGGCTTCTTTAATGATGCCGCAGGTGAAGCTTGTCTCTGTGAAACCTGTGAAGATCATTTGCAGAATAGCCCTGCTTTACGAAGAGAGGGCTCGGTTTCCCGATTGCGATGACCGATCTTTGGCAGAAACATTC
>JAUMVV010000012.1 GCA_030529985.1 Bacillota bacterium | reverse complement strand
TTCCCAAGTAAATTCCCGGAGTAAATTCCACAGTGGAAGTTGCTGTGGAATTTACCTTCTTTTCTTCATGTGTGTAGTTTAATACCCGAACCTCACTTTTTCCTCGTTCTCGCCTTTCGCAGTCTCGGCTTTTCTTCGGTTCCGCCCTCTGCCTCCTGCCGGTATTCGTCCACATCGCTCGTATCAAAGCTCTCAGGATTTTTGATCGGGGCAGGCTCCTCTTCCTCCAGCTTCCTGTTTTCCTTCTGTGTTGCTTCGAGAAGCTTTGCCTGATCCGCGGCCTGAGCTTCCTCGATCATCCTTATCTTTTCGGAAAATTTCCTGATGTTCTCTCTGTCATCCTGCTCTTCATAGATGGCAAGGAGCTCCTTCATCGTATCCAGATGGCTGCCGTTAGTCATCAGCACCTTCTTGAACTCAGCTACCCCGTCGGCAATTCTTCCCGCCTGCACATACCCGCGACCGAGATAAAAGTGCAGAGGCCACCAATCGTTGAATTGGCTCCGCAGATACGGTTCCAGAATGGCAATTCCCTCTTCATACCTGCCGGTCCCCACCTTCAGACATCCGTCCTCTATCTTGACCGGATCCGCTATCTGGGTAAGTCTCCTGTTTATTTCCTTGCGGTCTTTATTGTTTTTCGTGAATCTTAAGAAACTCTGCCATGCCAGCTGAGCTTTACCGTAAAGCCCCATGTTCAGGTATGAATAACCCAGATAGTAATAACCCATAGCAAATCTGGGATGGGTTTCGGTCAGAAGCTCGAACCAGTCAAGTGATTCCGCCTTGAATCTTCCGATATATTCTTCATTTCTGCTGTTCTCGTACATTACGCGACACGCACGGGCATAGGAATACATCGCATGCATATAGTCGTACTGCATGCAGAGAGCGGCTCTGAAGTGGATACAGGCATTGTCCATTTCGCCCTGCTCGGCGGCATTTCGCCCCTCCTTCAGCATCCCCTCATAGAGCTTCCTGTTGTAGAGCTTGGTCAGGATGGCAACATAATCAGCTGTGTGCCTGAAGTGAGGATCGCATCCCATAACCCATGCCATGTTTTCGGCGAGGACCAGGAAGTTGATCCCCTCACCACCTGCGAAGTCCTTGACTTCCTTCCTCCTGAGAGGAATAGGAACCCCCTTCATCAGATCTCCTGCCTTGTTCTTGGCCATGAACTCCTCCGAGAATTCAACGAAGACGAATTTATTCAGATATTTTCTGAAATATCTTCCTATCCTGTCCTCCCTCAGCTGAATATCTGACTCCTCCCGGGGTCTCTCAACTGTTCTGGTGATTCCCACTGCCTGAAGAAAGGTTCTGTCTTCTTCGTGGATGACCTGCTGTTGCTGCAGTTTCTTGTTTTTATTACCCATCTTATCTCCTTTTACAATGCACGGAATCTTTCATCCTTAAACATGTCGTGATTTTCCATCGCCTCTCGAAGGAGAGCCATCATTTTCCCCTTGTCCTCCGGGAGATTGCCGCGAAGAGAAAGATAATTTGATGCATGGTTACTACGGAATACGCAGGTTTTCGTAACATTGGTATTCTTAAGCAAAAGCAGTGTTTCCGCCATTACCTCCTCCGGTGAAAGGAGCTTAAGCTTCCCGCTTCTTATCTCCTCCGCAATCGGCACATCCGGATCGACCATCAGTGTCAGAAGACCTACATAGGAGGGGTTCATCTCGGAGATCATGGTTCCTGTCTGAATCGCATGATCCTCCCATCCGTCCCTGCCTGCCAGCCCGGAAATGAAGGTGACTGAGCACTGCATTCCGCAGGCCTCGATTTTCTTGACTCCGTCAATGAGCTGCCGGCGGGTCTCCCCTTTTTTTACATCCGCGAGTACCTTGTCGCTTCCCGATTCGGCTCCCAGATAAACCATGGAGATTCCCGCCTCAAAAAGCTCCCCCAGTTCTTCATCCGTCTTGTGAAGCGCATCAGTCGCGCGACCATAGACCGTCACCCTTTCGCATTCGGGAAACAGCTCTCTTATCCTTTCGAGAACCGGCAGCAGCCTCCTGTTTGCCAGTGCCAGAGCGTCACCGTCACACAGAAAGATCCTGTTGATACGCTTATATCTTTTTCGTGCCATTTCAAGATCTTCAAGAACTTCGTCAAGATTTCTGACGCGGAATTTCTTGTCTTTATACATGCTGCAGAAGGTGCATTTGTTGTGTGTGCACCCTATAGTAACCTGCAGCAGATAGCTGTATGCCTCACTTGGAGGTCTGAATATATTTCCTTCGTATCTCATGATCCTACATCTTCTCCGGTGCCTTCATGCACAGAATATCCAGTCCGTTCCTGATTGCCGCCCTCGCAGCGAGAACCATGGCAACCTTAGCGATCCTTTCGTCTTCATCGTCCACCAGAATGTGCTCGTCATGGTAGAATTTATTGAAGGCCTGTGCTATATCTACAATGTGTCTTGTCACTATGGACGGCTCGTATTTCTCACCTGCTTCCACTATCACATCAGGAAACCGGTACAGCAATGTTGAGAGGGCGTGTGCACTGTTCCCTGTCAAATAGGAAGGATCAAAACCCTCCCGTGCCTTTGCAACGGTATCTTCCCCTGCCTTGCGAAGAACGCTGCATGCACGTGCATGAGTGTACTGGACATAAGGCCCCGTCTCACCCTCGAAGTTAAGCACATGCTCCCATGAGAATACATAATCCTTGATTCTGTAGTTTGCCAGTTCATTGAACACCACGGCACCGATTCCGACTGCCTTTGCAACCTCCTCTACAGCTTCAGGTGATGCGTCAGGATTCTTTTCCTTGATGATTTCCCTCGTCTTGTCAACTGCTCCGTTAAGGACATCTTCCAGGAACACGACTCTTCCCTCACGGGTTGACATCGTTCCGTCCTCAAGGCTTACAAGGCCGAAAGGAACATGCACACAATCCTTTGCCCATTCATATCCCATGAGCTCGAGAATCTTGATCCACTGCTGGAAATGCAGATTCTGCTGCGAAGCAACGACATAGATGTTCTTATAGAAATTGTAAGTCTCCTTCCTGTATACGGCGGCAGCAATGTCTCTTGTTATGTACAGAGTTGATCCGTCCGATTTAGTGATGAGTGCAGGGGTGAGCCCGTAATCATCGAGTCTCACAAGCTGAGCGCCGTCATCTTCTTCCATGAGCCCCTTATCTTCAAGTTCTTTAACAAAGCGCGGCATCTTATCGGAATAGAATGATTCTCCCGCGTATGAATCGTACTTTATCCCAAGCATATCGTATACTCTGTTAAATTCTTTAAGAGACTCGTCTCTGAACCACTGCCAGATTTCGGTTTCCTCTTTTTCGCCGTTCTCAAGTTTCGTGAATGTTGCACGGGCTTCGTCCTCAAGTGAAGGATCCTTTTCGGCTTCGACATGAAACCTCGTATAATATTCAAGCAGTGTCTTGATAGGCGAATCGATAACATCCTGCCTGTTTCCCCAATGTCTGTATGCGACGATCATCTTGCCGAACTGTGTTCCGTAGTCCCCCAGATGATTGATCCTGATAACATCAAATCCGAGATAATCATAAATTCTTGCAATGGAAGCGCCTATCACCGTGCTTCGGATATGGCCGATATGAAAAGGCTTGGCTATGTTCGGCGATGAATACTCAACAATAACGGGTCTGTTCTGTCCCATATCACTCTTGCCGTAGTCTTCATCCTTCGCCACTACTTCCTTCACAATCTCTCCTGCAAATTCATCTCTGGAGACAAACATATTCACATAGGCATTCACCTGTTCAACCTTCTCGAAGATAGGGGCGTCTGCTATCGCTTCAGCAATTCCCTTAGCTATCATAGGCGGTGCCTTTCTTAATATTTTGGCCGGTTTGAAGCACGGGAAGGCGTAATCTCCCATGCTGCTGTCTGCCGGCAGTTCAATAATGTCGAGGATCTCATCTTTTCCCAGTTCCCCGATCTGTGGTGCAATCAGCTCTGCGATCTTCTCTTTGTAGTTTATCATTTTCATCTCCTGTTTTATTTAAGCTTGACTACGGTAACTCCGTCGCCGCCCTCGTCAAAACCGCCTCTGCGGTATTCTTTAACATGTTTGTTTCTTCTCAGCTGTGCCCTTAATCCCTTGCTCAGAATGCCTTCTCCCCGTCCGTGGATGATCGTCACTTCCGCCAGCCCTGACATAAAAGCATCGTCTATATATTTTTCCATATCCATTACTGCATCGTCAAGGTTTTTTCCTCTCAGATCAATGGAAGCTGATACTGTTTTTGCCTTTTCGCGGTACATTCTGCCGTATGTGGTGGATTTCCGCTTTTTCACCGCCCCTGCAGGCCGGTCGATCAGCATGATGTCCTTAAGGTTCACATCGAATTTCATAGCACCCACCCGGACCTGCAGTTCACCTTTTTCATCAGGCAGCTCACAGATCTCCCCATTCTGTCCGAAAGTCAGGATCTTCACTCTGTCTCCCAGCGACAGAGTTTCAGGATCCACCGGTTTATCGTTTGTTTCGCGTTTAATGTATTTCCTGTTCTTCTTATCGATCTCGCGGAGCCGGCGTCTGCTCTCATCAAAACGCTTCGTTCTCTCACCCATGCTCTCCAGCTTTGCAATCTCCTTAAGCTCTTCCCTGAATTCTTCGGCGGTTTCCCCGGCTTCGCGTATTATGCTGCGAGCCTCTTCTCTGGCCCGTTCTATCTCTCTTTCCCGTCTCTCGGTAAATATTTTTTCCTGCCTCTGCAGCTCCTCACTTCGGAGTTTCATTTCGCGGTTGAGAGCTCTCGCCTCTTCTCTTTCGGCCTCGGCCTGCTTCTTATCCGCTTCCATGGATGCGATAATATCCTCGAAAGCAATATCGTCGCCTTCCAGAAGATTGACCGCCCTGTCGGTTATTGAATCCGGCAGTCCCAGCTTTCCGGCTATTTCAAAGGCGTTGGATTTCCCCGGAAGCCCTATGGTGAGCCTGTATGTAGGGCTCAGAGTTTCAACATCAAATTCCATCGAAGCGTTCTCCACACCCTCTGTGGAAATAGCGAATTTCTTGAGTTCCGTATAGTGCGTTGTGGCAATTGTAGACGCACCGGCTTCAGCCAGCGTTTCCAGAATCGAAATCGCCAGTGCCGCACCCTCGGTCGGATCTGTTCCCGCTCCGAGTTCATCAAGCAAAACAAGACTGTCCCCGTCTGCTTCCTTAATGATTTCAACAATGTTTGCCATATGGGAGGAGAATGTTGACAGACTCTGTTCGATACTCTGTTCATCGCCGATATCTGCGAAGACATTTCTGTAAACCGGCACCTTGCTGCCGGGTGCCACAGGTATATGAAGCCCCGTCTGTGCCATAATTGAGAGCAGTCCCGCAGTCTTGAGAGTTACAGTTTTGCCCCCCGTATTAGGTCCTGTCACCACCAGAGTCTTGTAGTCTCTGCCTATCGCTATATCTACCGGTACTGCGGATTTCTTGTCTATCAGCGGGTGGGAAGCACATCTGAGTTCCAGTTCACCGTCTGTGTTTATCTGCGGCTCCTGTCCCGCCATCTCTATTGACAGTCTGCCCTTCGCCATTATCAAATCGAGCTGAAGAAGCAGTTTCTGATTGTTTACGAGATCATGATACAGTTCGGAAACACCGCCGGAAAGCTCTCCGAGAATCCTGTTCATTTCGTTCTTTTCGTCCAGTTCCAGCTGTCTGAGTTCATTATTCATGTTCACTATGGCCTGGGGCTCGATGAAAAGCGTTGCACCGCTTCCGCTCTGGTCGTGGATGATTCCCTGAACTCTGCCTCTGTGTTCCTGTTTTACCGGTATAACATATCTCCCGTTTCTTATGGTTACGATGGCATCCTGAAGAATGGTTCTTTCTGAATTCAGGATGTTGTTCATCCTGGCTCTGACTGCATCATTCTGCCTTGCAATGGCTCTCCTGATGCTTCTGAGCTGACTGCTGGCATCGTCGGCCATCTCGTCTTCAGAAACAATGCATCTGTCCAGTTCAGCGGCAAATGTTCTGTTAACCGCCATTATTTCCACCATGTCATCAATTATAGGCAGCTCAGGAAGCTCATCACCCTCCATAAAGGTGACGGTACGCTCCGCTGCCTTCATGTTGTATAGAACCTTGAGAAGCTGCGCCATGGTCAGTACGCCGCCCTTTCTGGCAAATCCGGCGATACCCTCAATATCATAAAAACCACCGACCGGCAAAGGCCCTTTAGCTGTTATGAGCCGTACCGCTTCCGTGGTTTCCTGCTGCTTTTCCCTTATTTCGCGTACATCACATACAGGCTTAAGCTCCGATATGATTTTCACTGTCATTTCGGAGCCGGCCTGTTCCTTCAGCATTTCAATTATTTTGCTGTATTCTAAAACATTCAGGGTTTTTTCTTTCATTTAGAATTGTCCGGTAGTGTTCTTGTATTTATCCAGTTCCTTCTTGAGCTGGAGATTTTCCATCTGAAGGTCGAAAAAGCTGTTTTCAAGCTCTCGGCACTTGCCTTCAACTTCTTTGATAACATCTTCCATTCCGCTCCGGATCTGATTCTTGGACTCTTCAGCCGTTGCTTTGAGCCTTGCGATTTCTTCATCCTTTGCCCTCAGCTGATCCATGAGTTCATCCTTTTGCAGTACGATTGCCTGAGTCTCTTCCTTGTATTCTGAGTAGGTCTTCTTGCTTTCATCCCACAGCTGCACATAGTGCTGCGCATCCTTCTCCAGCTGTACATTCATGCTTCGGACTTCGTCCATCTCCTTCAGCGTCTGAGCCTCCTCGCTGGCAATGTTCACTGCGGCCAGAATGGCGATATTCTGGGTCGATGCCCCGGCTGATCTTGCCCCGTCGGCAATCTCATGCATCTTCAGATCGACCCTTGCCGCATGCTGAATGATCTCCTCTCTCGGAATATCTCCTGCGATAACGAACTCCTGCCCGTAAATCTGGACGTTTACCTTGTTGTTTTCCATGGTTCTTCTCCTGTTTCCATAAAAACTTTACACTTCCCTCAATACAGCATTGAGCTCTTCTCTAAGTGCTTCCAGTACTCCCTCATGAACTTCCGCCACATCCTCGTCCGTCAGGGTCTTGTCCCTGTCCCTGTAAACGAGAGTAAATGCCACGCTCTTCTTGCCTTCCTCCACCTGTCTGCCTCTGTAAACATCGAAGAGACAAACGCTTTCGAGAATTGACTTTCCATGCTGTCTGATCACCTTTTCTATGCTGCCGACTTCCAGCTCTTCATCAACCAGCAGGGCAATATCTCTTGATGTCGACGGGTATTTCGGAAGCGGAGTATATATGATTTCTGTATCCGCCTTGCGGGCGATCGCACCGAACATAAGCTCACAGCAGTAAATTCTCTCGCCTTCCATGCCGAAATTTGCGGCAACATCCGGGTGAATCTCACCCATGATCCCCAGTTCTTCAAACTCTTCTCCCGCTGCCTTCATGGCCTCTGATGCTTCAACCAGCACCCTGGCACATCTTCCCGGATGATATACTCCGTATTCGGACTCAGCGGAGAAGCTTACATTCCTGATTCCCAGCTTCCTCAGCAGTTCTTCAATGATACCCTTCAGACTGAAAAAATCCGTTTCGCCTCCGTACATCCCGATGCAGAGAGCATACTCCTCATCCGGAAGACCCTCCGGATTTACGGGATTCTCCATGAAGGTGTTACCGATCTCAAATGCTCTTACCGCATCCGGACTGCGGGAGTAATTTCTGGCAAGAACCTCCATCATGTTAGGCGTAAGAACGGTTCTCATTACTGATGTATCTTCTCCCAGCGGATTGATTATCCTGACAAATGCTCTTTCCCATGAATCCTCTCCTATGCCGATCTTATCAACACCTGAGGGACTTACAAACGAGTATGTCTGGATCTCGTTGAGACCCATTCCGCAAAGTGCTTCCCCGGCCAAATCGCGGAGCGTTCTGTCACCGGGTTGACCTGCCTCGGTGTTTCCCTTTGGCAATGTGGCAGGCAGCCGGTCATATCCGTACATCCTGGCTATCTCTTCAATATAGTCCTCTTCCTCCAGCAGATCCTGTCTCACTGTAGGCGGAGTCACCGTCATTATGTCCCCTTCACCCTCCACTCGTATTTCGAGGCCTTCAAGTATTCCGGCCATCTCTTCACGGGACAGTGCTATTCCCAGAACATAATTGATCCTGCTCACACGAACATCTATAGTCTTTGCTTTCACAGGCTGAGGGTATACATCAACGCTTCCTTTAAGGACTTTGCCTGCACCTGTCATCTCGATAAGCCTGCACACTCTGTCTGCAGCAGCTTCAGCCAGATTAGGATCAATTCCCTTCTCAAATCTCGCCGACGCTTCCGTTCTCAGCCCCAGCTTCTTGGCCGTAGTTCTGACACTGTCGCCATTGAAGTTGGCTGATTCTATGATTATCATCTCCGTATCTCCCTCTATTTCGGAATTGAGTCCGCCCATTACACCTGCAATGGCGATGCTCCTCTCGGCATCCTTTATCATGAGCATGCCGGCTTCCATGGTTCTCTCGTTCTCGTCGAGAGTTATGAATTTTTCACCTGCAGCGGCATCATCGATGATAATTTTCCCGCCATGTATCTCTCTGATATCGAAGGCATGAAGAGGCTGCCCGTATTCCAGCATTACGAAATTCGTGAAGTCAACGATGTTGTTGATCGGTCTCATGCCTGCGTACATGAGTCTCTTCTGAAGCCACCACGGTGACTGCCTGACAACAATATCAGTAACGACTCTTGCCACATATCGTCTGCAGTTTTCTCTGTTCCTGATTTCCACGGCCACATGGTCTGCGGAGCTTCCCTCGCCTTCCTCTGCCAAGGCAATGTCCGGATACTCGAAGCTTCTGCCGAATGTGGCTGCCGCTTCCCTGGCCATCCCTATCTGCGCCAGACAGTCGGGTCTGTTCGGTGTGATTTCGAAATCAATAACAGCCTGCACCAGCTCCAGTGCCTCTGCAAAATCCTGCCCCAGCTGCATCTCGATTCCTTCATGGACTTCAGGATCCAGAATCCAGATCCCATCCTTATGCGCCACAGGGACAACCTTATCCTCAAATCCCAGTTCTCCCGCCGAGCAGAGCATTCCGAAGGATTCGACTCCTCTCAGCCTGCCCTTCTTTATTTTTTCTCCGCCCTCGTGTTTAGGCTGACCGTGAAAAGGTCCCGGAATATGCGAGCCGTGAAGCGCCACAGGCACAATCGCCCCTTCAAACACATTTGGCGCGCCTGTTACTATCTGCAGAAGTCCGCTCTCGTCCTTTCCCTCGGCCTCGGCCTCTCCCACATTTATGCGGCAGATAACCAGTTTATCCGCATCCGGATGAGGTTCTATCTTTTCAATTTTTCCCACAACGACATTCTCAATTCCCTCGCAGAGGATATTACAGGTTTCAAGGTTTGAACCTGACATGATCATGCGGTCGCAGAACTCCTGTGTGGGAATGTCCTTCAGGTCTATATAATCATTTATCCATTCAATTGGTACTAACATTTTTTTCTCCTTCTTGAGATATCTCCTTGAGATATCCGGCAGAAATATGACAAAACATCTGTCATGCTGCCATCTATTTAAACTGGTTGATGAATCTCATATCATTCTCGTAGAAAAGGCGGATATCGTCCACTCCGTATTTGAGCATAGCCACTCGCTCTACTCCCATTCCAAAAGCAAAACCCGTATATTTCTCAGTGTCGAGTCCGCCAACCTTGAGAACATTAGGATGAACCATTCCACAACCGAGTATTTCGATCCAGCCGCTGCCCTTGCATACTCTGCATCCCTTGCCGCCGCATTTGAAGCAGGATACATCGACCTCAGCCGACGGTTCTGTGAACGGGAAATGATGCGGTCTGAACTTGGTCTTCGTTTCAGGTCCGAAGAGCTGCTTCGCGAAGCTGTCCAGAGTCCCCTTAAGATCCGCCATCGTGATGCCTTCATCTACAACCAGACCCTCGATCTGGTGGAACATAGGTGAATGTGTCGCGTCGGGCGTATCGCACCTGAAGCATCTGCCCGGTGAAATGACCTTGATCGGCGGTTTCTGTTTCATGAGTGTTCTGACCTGTACGGGAGATGTCTGCGTTCTGAGCAGAATATCCCCTGTAATGTAAAATGTGTCTGTCATATCCCTGGCAGGATGATTCGGTCCCGCATTGAGTGCGTCAAAGTTATTGAATACCGTTTCAACCTCGGGACCTTCAACGATGGAAAACCCCATATTCATAAACACCTCGGATATTTCTTCCATCGTAATCGTGAGAGGATGTTTTACCCCGAGATTAACCGGCTTCCCCGGTTCTGTTACATCGATTTTTTCCAGTCTGAACTGAGCTTCTCTGGCAGCCTTCTTGACCGCTTCAAGCCTATCGCCAAGCACCTGTTCGATCTCAGCTCTCACCCTGTTCGCCAGAGCACCTGTTTCTTTTCTCTCTTCCGGAGAAAGCTTTCCCATTCCTCTCAGGATCCGAGTCAGTTCCCCTTTTTTGCCCAGAAGCTTTACTCTGATTTCTTCCAACTGGGCTCGATCCTGCGCTTCTTCAAGCCGGATCTTAGCTTCTTCTAAAATTCTGTTTAACTGAGCCTGCATTATCTTACCTTCCTCGCAGCCCGGTACAGGAGAATCCCCGCTGCCACCGCTGCATTCAATGATTCTATTTCACCCTCCATGGGGATTTTAACTTTAACATCCGCCAGCCTGATGAACTCCCGGCTCACTCCGCTGCCTTCGTTTCCGATTACGATTGCTGTTTCTGTGTCCAGGTCAGCATCCCTGTAATCCGTCGCCCCCTCAAGGCAGCTTACGGCTATCTTCTTTCCCGCCTTGCGGCACATCTGCACCGCGTCGCCGGTTTCAAGCCCCTCAACGATTCTCATCCTGAAGAGCGAGCCTGCTGCAGCCCTTACAAGCTTGGGACTGTACATGTCCGCTGTACCCCTGATAGCAATCACCCCGGAACAGCCGGCAGCTTCTGCCGTACGGATTATTGTTCCTATATTGCCCGGATCCTGAAGTCTGTCAAGCACGACCGCAGTTCCCGGGCTCATAAACCCGAAATTGTCCTGTGGATTCTTTTTGACCACAGCTATTACACCTTGAGAGTTCTCTGTATCTGACAGTTCATCAAAGATGTCTCCGGCAAGCTCGATGAACCGGATATCATTATCGGACACCAATCCTGACCCGAAGCCTGATCCTTCCCTGACAAATACCGTCTCTACGGCTATTCCCTGAGCGAAGGCATCCTTCAGAGGTTTGATTCCTTCAATAAGGTATTTGCCTTCGGAGTCCCTGTATTTCCTTCTCGTGAGTCTCAAGGCGTATTTGTATATGCTATTTTTTGATGAGCTTATTCTCTTCATAAAAACGAATAGCCGGCAGCTTGGCCGGCTATTGAAAGTTCCTCGATCTTATTTCCTCAGAAAGACAGGAATATCCATTCCCTTGATGCCTTCGTAATCCGTAGTTTCGTTAGCCGGAGCCGGTCCTGTAGATTCATGCTGTGACGGTTCGCCGGCTTCCGGTCTTCCCGGAATCATTGAACCCAGATCTCTTGGCTTCTCAAATCCGGCAGCAATGACCGTAACCGCCAGCTCGTCCTGAAGTTCTTCCTTTATGGAGGTGCCGAGAATGATGATCGCGTTAGGATCCGCCTGTTCGTCGATTCTGGATGCCACCTTGTCAACATCAAACATGGTCAGATCTCTGCCGCCTGTGATATTTATGAGAACGGCCTTCGCTCCGTCGATCTTCGTTTCGAGCAGCGGGCTGTTTACCGCGTTCTGCACCGCATCATCAAGCTTGTTCTCTCCGCGTCCGTGTCCGACGCCCATGTGTACAACTCCTCGATCCTTCATGATAGTGGTCACATCTGCGAAGTCCAGATTGATAAGCGCATCATCGACAATGATATCTGAAATCGACTGCACGCCCTGCTTCAGCACATCGTCAGCCAGCTTGAATGCATCGAGAAGTGATGTCTGCTCCTGAACCGTATCAAGAAGTCTGTCATTTGGAACCACCACAAGTGAGTCCACATACTTTTTCAGATATTTGATACCGAGCTCAGCATGCTCCCCCCTCTTTTTTCCTTCGAAGCCGAAAGGTTTTGTTACAACTCCCACTGTCAATATATTCATGTCCTTGGCGATCTTGGCGATCACCGGCGCGGCACCTGTTCCGGTTCCGCCGCCCATGCCGCATGTTACGAATATCATGTCCGAACCCTGAACAAACTTCTCCAGATTCTCTATATTCTCTTCGGCTGATTTCTGACCTAACTCCGGATTTCCTCCGGCACCCAGCCCCTTCGTGAGTTTCTCCCCTATCTGGATCTTCGTTTCCGCTTTGCTCTTATCCAGTGTCTGTTTATCTGTATTTACCGCAATGAAGGTCACTCCCTTCATTCCGTCTTCGATCATTCTGTTGACAGCGTTGCATCCGCCACCACCTACGCCTATTACTTTTATCTCCTGTAATGCGTTGTCATTCATCTCAAATTGTAACATCAAAAGTACCTCCCACGCAGTGTTCACACCTGTAGATTATTGTACCATAAGAATTTTAAGGCGTAAAGAAACAATAATCGTTCTTATACACGCTGATCCTGCCCTTTTCTATTCCTTTCTGGTACAGATCATATACCACCGATTTCAGTGTTCCCGACATGATGCAGCTTTCAAGATCTCCATACTTGCCTACACATACCAGCTCATCGTATATGTGAGCTTCCACATTGTTTTTTTCCACCTTCAGCTTCTTAAAAAACAGGTCATTCTCGTCGGTCATCTTAATAAATTCAAGGGTTTTGTCGAGATTTTCTTTTTCCTTTACGACCGGCGAATCACCTACAGCCGCCTCGCTCAGCTTTATATTTTCAACAAGTGTTACCGGCATCTCTTCATCGGATATATCTATTACCCGTCCCTCGTTATCCGTCACCACATATTTCTTACCCATAATGAACTGGGCGTTTCCCTTTTTCTCTCCGACCCTGATTTCCACCTTGTCCGGAAACTTCCTGACAACATTCACATCCTCGATATACAAATTTTTTTTGACTCTGTGCTTTACAATCAGCGGATGCACATCAAAAATGCTCTTACCCGTTTCAACTCCCGAAAGATGCAGTATTTCATCGTCGGGAATATCTTCATTGCCTATTACCGCAACACCATCGACATCGAAACAGCTCAGGTGCATTGCTGCTCCCGCCGCCGCAATTATCACAGCTATGATTATCAGTCTCAAAAGATAATGTTTTTTCCTTCTCTTTTTCTTCTGACCTTCACTCAACCTGCATAGTCCTCCAGAATGCTGTCGCATATCATCTCCGAAGCCTTTACCGGACCGCATGCCCGGCTCTTTGCCGCCATTTCCCTGAGGGTTTCAGGGTCGGCCTTCAGTTCTTCTATCCGCTCTATAAGCCTCTCATCCTCAAGTTCCTTCTCCTCAATGATGATGGCACCTCCCGCTTCGGCAACGGCAAGTGCATTGTAGTACTGATGGTTGCCTGTTACCATCGGCGACGGGATGAATACAGCCGGTGTACCGCTGACCGTTGTCTCTGCCACGGTAAGCGCACCGCTTCTGCTGACCACCAGATCCGCCGCGGCGAGATAAGATGCCATATCGTCTATGTACTCCATGATTGAAATGTTGCCGGCGGGCACAAGTCCCTCTTCTCTGAAGGATTCGAGAATTGCCGCATGATAATAGCTTCCTGCTCCGAGACATATTCTCATTCCCTCCTGTCCGTTATAACGCCTGATGGCACTGATCATGGCCTTGTTGATTCTGCCGGCACCCTGACTTCCGCCAAATGCCAGAAGGACGAAATCCTCCTGCGGCAGTCCCAGCTTCTCTCTCGCCTTTTTTCTGTCGGGTTCCATGAACTCATCACGCACCGGATTGCCGGAAACAACCAGCTTTTCCTGCATCCTAAAATGCTCGGCTGCCTTTGCAAAACCGAGAAATACCTTTCGCGAACCCTTTTCGAGAAGCTTGTTGCTCACTCCGGGATAAGCATTCTGTTCGTGGATATATGTAGGTATCTTCATCCTTTGTGCGGTTCTCACAATAGGCGCGCTGGCGTATCCGCCTGTTCCCACCACGAAATCAGGCCTGAAATCCGCAATTATCTTCCCGGCCAGTCTGTTTCCGGCCATAAGCTTGCGGATCACCTTCACATTTTTCAGCAGATTCTTCCTGTCAAATCCTGTTACGGGAATCAGCCTGATGGGATATCCTCTCTGAGGAACCAGCTTTTTCTCCAGCCCTCTTTCCGCTCCGACAAAGAGAATGTCGGCATCAGGGTATCTCTTTTTTATCTCATCAGCTATGGCTATCGCCGGGTATATGTGTCCTCCCGTACCTCCACCGGTCATTATTACTTTCATGCTTTTCCTCTCTCTTCTTTGGAATTACACTCTTTTCCTTTGGTATGTGCCGGGAGATATTAAGCACCACTCCCGACATGAACATGAATATGATGAGGGCATTTCCCCCGTAGCTCACAAACGGGAGGTTTACTCCCGTTGCAGGCATTGATGAGCTTACAACCGCCAGATTAAGAATAACCTGTATAGCGACCATCAGTACGGTTCCGGAAGCAAGAAGCAGTCCGAATTCGTCCTGACAGTTCAGAGCTATCCTGATTCCCCGCCATATGAATACGCAGTACAGCACCAGGAGGAACAGTATCCCCAGATATCCTGTCTCCTCGCCGATAATTGCAAGTATGAAGTCATTATGCGGATACGGCAGGTAAAGGCTCTTGGTAACGCTCTTGCCAAGACCGACACCGAACAGTCCTCCCGAGCCCAGAGCCTGCAGACCCTGCACTATCTGATATCCGCTGGTCGCCTCGTAGTCAAAGGGATGAGTGAATGTTGCAAATCGTTCAAGCCAGTACCCCCCTGAACTAAGGATAAGTCCCAGCACACCGAATACCCCGAGACCGCACAGTATGGCTACATATAACCATCTCATTCCGGCAACAAGCATCATCACTATAACTATCCCGCAGAGGGTGATCGCCGTCGAGAGGTTTGGCTGTCTGATTATTAAAAGTGCGAAAAGGCACATTACAAACACCACAGGAAAAAGCCCCTTTACAGGCATCCTCGCCCTTCTCGTGTTCCCCGCGAAAAACCAGGCGACGAAAAATATCATGCCCATCTTCGCTATTTCTCCCGGCATTATAGTGATAGCTCCCAGCCGGATCCACCGCGTTGAATCGTTAGCCTCCGAACCCACCGGCGTAAGAACCAGAATAAGCAGGATCAGGCAGAGGGCAAGCAATCCCGGAATGAATATCCTGTTGTTGTATTTCCTGTAATCGATAAGTATTCCCAGGCACATCGCAATAATACCCAAAGCTACCCATATTCCGTCGCGTATCAGGTAATACAGCGGGTTCCCGTTCTCGCTGATGGAGAAGTAGTAGCTGGCACTGAACACCATAACAAGCCCGTAAAATGTCAGCATGAGCGTGATGGTCAGCATGGCGAAATCCGCCTCCTTAAGCTGCTCTAATATGTTCCCCATAAGTGAGGATTTTCTCCTGTTTAGAGTTTCAGAGCGCATTCCTTGAAGTGGTCTCCCCTCTGTTCGAAATTATCATACATATCCCAGCTTGCACAGGCCGGTGAAAGCAGAACCACATCTCCCGGCTTCGCTATGGCAAAGGCCTTTTTGACGCAATCCTCCATATCTTCAGCCATGGTGATGTGGGTGAAGCCCTTTCTTTCAGCTGCTTCGCCTATCTTTGGCGCCGTAACTCCCATGAGTATCAGTTCCTTCACTCTTCCATCGAAGGCGTCGATGAATTCATCATATGTGGAGCCCTTATCGTAACCCCCCGCTATGAGTATGATATTCTCCTTCATCGCTTCAATGGCCTTGATGGCGGCATCTGTATTGGTTCCCTTGGAATCATTCACAAAGCGCACACCATTCTTCTTACAGCAGAGTTCGATCCTATGCTCCACCCCTGCAAATTCCTTCAGGGTGTTTCCGATGACTTCCGGACTGATCCCGCCGAAATACGCTATTGCCGCCGCCGCCAGAGCATTCTCCAGATTATGGGATCCGGGGATCTTCAACTCGTCTGTACCGCAGATGATAGTCTCCCTTCCCCTTTCATCTTTTATCACTATATTGCCTGCTTTTGCAAAAGCACCGAATTCCGGCTCACAATTCCTGCTGAAAGGTACAACTCTCGCTCTGCAGCCTTCCCTCTCCGCAAGCTCGAAACATTCTTTATCGTCAAAATTAAGCACGCAGTACTGTTCAGGCGTCTGATTCATGAAAACAGCTGCCTTTGCCCGACCGTAATTCTCCATCGTTTTATGCCTGTCCATGTGGTCAGGCGTGAGGTTAAGGATCGCGGAAATGTCAGGTTTGAAATCTTTTATGGTCTCAAGCTGGAAGCTGCTGGTCTCCGTAACCATCCATGTATCTTCCGAAGCTCCCATCGCCTCCGCAGCGATTGCCCGGCCGATGTTGCCTCCTACCACGGTTTTCCGGCCTGCAGCCTTGTATATCTCTCCCACCAGTGTGGTGGTCGTCGTCTTGCCGTTGGTTCCCGTTATGGCGATGAAGCTGCCCCTGCACAATCTGTATGCCAGCTCCAGCTCGCCTATTATCTCGGCTCCCCCTTCCCGTGCTTCCTCTATGAAATCCACCGAAGGCGGCACACCGGGACTCAGCACCAGCAAATCAAATTGAGATACATCCTCCGGCTTTTCGCCAAAATATGTCTTCACGTTCTTATCTGCAAGATAACGGGCAAATTCACTGTCGATTCCGCCGTCCGGCTTGCTGTCCTGCACGCAAACGGAAGCACCTGCCTCCAGCAGTGCTTCTGCTGCGGCACGGCCGCTCCTGCCCATTCCTACAACCAGCGTTTTTTTGTCTATCATTTGTTTCTCCTATATTATGAAGAAGGCAACTATACAGCACACGAGGGTGAAGAGCCAGAAGCTTATCACGACCCGTACCTCTGACCATCCGCCCATCTCGAAGTGGTGGTGGATCGGTGCCATTCTGAAAATTCTCTTGCCGTGTGTCAGCTTGAAATACGAAACCTGAAGCACTACTGACAGTGCCTCTATTACATAGATCATGCCCGCCACCAGAAGCAGCAGCTCCAGTTTGAGAACGATTGCAGCGGCAACCACTCCTCCTCCCAGTGCCAGAGAACCGGTATCTCCCATGAACACCTTCGCCGGGTGCCGATTAAATACCAGAAAGCCCGCACATGCCCCGGCAAGGGCGATAAAGAAGAAGGTCTCCGATGCCTGTCCGATAAATCCTCCAAATTTGCAAAACGCTCCTCCGAAAAATCCCGCAAACGCGAAAAACACGCATACGATTGCCGTGACTCCTGCTGCCAGTCCATCAAGCCCGTCAGTCAGGTTGACTGCGTTTGTCATTGCCAGCACGGCGAACACCACAAAGACATAATACCATATCCCGAAGTCCACAAATATGTCGGCAACCGGGATAAACACCTCCGTTCCGAAGGAGGAGTAGCGTGCGAAGAATACCGCAAAGGCAATAGAAATGATCATCTGTAGTCCGAACTTCTGCTTTGCCGTCAACCCTTCGTTCTGCTTCCTGATCACCTTCCTGTAATCGTCGATGAATCCGATAAGCCCGAAGCCTGCGAAGACGAGGATCATGAGCAGTTCATCACCTATTGTACCGCCGAAAACCAGCGTGCCCGCAAAGCCCATGATGCATGTGGCCAGAATTATGCTGATGCCGCCCATGCTCGGCGTTCCTGCCTTGGAATAATGGGATTTCAGTCCCTCTTCTCTGATGTTCTGCCCCGCCTTTTTCCTGAGAATCGGTATCTCAAGTCCGGTCACCGTTACCGATATCACAAAGGCTGCCAGAAATACTATTCCCATTTGTATTGCGTGAATATTCATCGTGTCTCCTGCTGTTTACAATGTTTCAAGTGCTTCGACTATCTTCTCAAGCCCCATGCCTCTTGAGGCTTTTACCATAACCATATCCCCCTCTCGGATATAGTCTCCCATACGGCTGAGGAAGCTTTCCCTGTCCGGAAAGTGTGTCCCTGCCGCCGCAGCGGAGATCTCCGCCGCGAGAGTGCCTATGCAGAGCACCCGGTCGATTCCTATGTTTTTCGCATAAAGTCCCACTTCTCTGTGAAGACGCTCCTCCTCTTCTCCCAGCTCGAACATATCTCCCAGGATCGCGACCCTGCGCTTTGCCCGGCTGTTTTTCAGAACATCGAGGGCGCTCTTCATCGAGTCCGGATTGGCATTGTATGTATCATCTATTATCGTTACATTCTTTCCTTCTATTTTTTTTAGACGGCTTCCGGTCAGTTCGGCTCCGGCAAGGCATGCCGCCCCCTCCCGGAGACTCACGCCCAGTCTCTTTCCCACGGCCAGAGCCAGACCCGCATTTACCGCATTGTGTCTACCCGGAACAGGCAGCCTTACCTCTGCCTTTTCTCCGTTACACACCGCAGTAAATTTTATACCTTCTATTCCGAAATCGTCAATGTCTGAAATCACAAGATCTGCATCTTTTTTTATGCCGATCTCTATCTGCTCATAATCGCCGGCTGTTTTTGCCTTTGTGAGAAAATCTTCATCTCCGGCAAATACCAGTGTGCCGCCTTCGGCCTTCGGAGTGATGTTTCCGGCCAGCTCCATTTTGGCTTTGAAGATACCCTCACGGCTGCCCAGCTTCTCCATATGGGCTATGCCTACATTTGTGATTACCCCGATTTCCGGCTTTACTATCCCGCTGAGGTAATCTATCTCGCCAAAAGCATCCATTCCCATTTCCAGAACTGCGGCTTCCGTGTCTTCGTCAAAGCGGAAAATGGATATGGGAAGTCCTATGTTATTGTTATAGTTTTTCAGATTGCGTCCGCAGCGGTATTTCCCGCTGAGAACATAGTATATCATATCCCTTGTGGATGTCTTACCCACGCTTCCCGTCACGGCGACACGCCTTATATCAAGGCTTGACAGATACCATGCCGCCAGCTTTCCCATGGCGGCTGCGGTATCCTCCACGAGAATGGCGTTTACACTCTGCCCCGCATCATCCAACTCCGCAAGCCAGCCCTCAGTGTGGGATACCAGCACCGTTCTGCAGCCTTTCTCCACGACCGCAGGGATGTACATGTGACCATCTCTGTTTTCACCGGCAATTGCCACAAACATATGACCTGCCGAAGTCTCTCTGGAATCATGCCGTACACCTGTAATGAACTTCTCTTCTGACTTCTGTATAAGGCGTCCGCCTGTTGCAGCAAGTATTTCCTCAATGCTCGTTCTTCTCATATCAGTCGTATATAAATACTCTCGTTCCTTTCTTTACCTGCATTCCCGCTTCCGGGAACTGCTTCAGCACCATGAAGTTCTCCTCCCTGTCACTGTCACTCATGTCATATTTAAGGCCTGCTCCCGACAGAATGCCTACAGCTTCATCCGCACTCTTTCCCACTACCGAAGGAATTTCAATCCTCTCGCCCTCGTTATTACTTTCTTTTTTGTCCGGCTCGACGTTCAGATATCTCAGTGATTTTCCCAGTATTTCCTGCACTGCAGGACCTGCCGTAGCGCTTCCGAACCTGGCGGTTCTGGGACTGTCCGCTATGACGAGAACCGTAAGCTGCGGGTCAGACATGGGCGCCATCGCCAGACAGGAGGAATCCGTGTAATTGCTGTACTTCCCCTTTTCCGCCTTGTTTGCCGTGCCCGTCTTGCCTCCGACTCTGTATCCCTTGACAGCTGCACAGCCACCGCCGCCTTCTTCAACGACATACTCCATTATCTCACATATTTCATCTGCCGTCTCTTTGGAAACGGTTTTTCTCACAACTTCCGGTTCGATTTTCTCGACTTCTCCCGTATCTTTGTTTTTTATTCCCTTGACCAGCCTCGGTTTCATAAGCTTGCCCTCATTTCCAAAGGAATTTATGGCATTTACAAGCTGTATGGGCGTGACTGCAACACCCTGCCCGAAGCCTATCGTGGCCAAACCTACGGGACCTGCTGTGTCCCTGTCCTGGAGCAGAGCGGATCCCTCCGAAGGGAAATCGATTCCCGTGGTTCCGCTGATATTGTAGTTGTCCATATAGGCGTAGAACTTATCTATTCCGATGGAAAGCGCCATCGTCATGAGGGCCGGATTGCAGGAATTTCCTATCGCCTGCTTAAGCGTCTGCGTTCCGTGTCCTGCCGTGTTCCAGCACTTGATAACCGTGCCGGAAACATTCTTGGCACCCCCGCATGCAAAACTGCTGTGCATAGTCGCCGCCCCCTCTTCCAGTGCTATCGATGCGGTAAGCAGTTTGAAAACGGAACCCGGCTCATACACATCGCAGATAAGCGGATTTCTCCACATCCTGCTCAGATAATCCGACTGCTCCTGCTGTGACATCTTCCTGAATTTTTCCTTTTCACTGTCCGATGCCGGTACATATGGATTGTTGGGGTTAAAGGTCGGCGTCTGTGCCATAGCCAGTACATCGCCGTTCTTCGGATTCATCACGATGGCAAAGACCCTGTCCGCCTTCGTCTTCTTGCAGGCTTTCCGGATCGCCGCTTCAGTGTAACTCTGAATAACCAGATCTATCGTACTGATGATATCACAGCCGTTTTCCGCCTCGAAGTATTTTTCATTCTCCGGTGAGTAAGATAGTTCTTCACCGTTTGTATCGGTATAGTAAACCATTCTGCCGGCAACCCCGCTGAGATAATTATTGTATTCCAGTTCCAGCCCCGACTGCCCCACATTGTCATCATTTACCAGACCCATTACATTGGCTGCAAGTGTGCCGTTAGGGTAGCTTCTTTTTGTGGAAGGGCTGATCACAACGCCCTGCAGCTCCAGAGCCCTTACCTTGGCAGCCGCCTCTCTGGAAAGCCCCTTCCCTATTGTTTTCTGACCGCTTTTTCCCACCAGCATTTTTTTTAATTCATCCTCATCTCTGTCCAGTGCCTTTGCCAGCTTCTCCGCCGCTTCGGTCTGCAGCCTCTTCTGCTTTTTTTTCTTATCGTACTTGCCCATTTCCGACGGATAAGCGTATACGGTATAGCACTTGACGCTTTGAGCCAGCTTTTCTCCGTTTCGGTCATAGATCGTACCTCGCTCCGCATCGATTTCAGTATCTGTGGTCTGCTGCGAAAGTGCCCGCTCTCTGTATTCCTCTCCCTTCACAAGCTGGATGTAGCCCACTCTGAGAGTCACAGCTAAAATGAAGGCAAAAATAATTATTACGACAATTATCAGGTTTTTCCGGCTTCTGTTAGTCGTTGGCATTTAATGATCTTTTCCTTCCAATTAATAAAGTATCCCGGACACTTGTTCAATATCAGTGCCCGGGTATACTGCTTTTGTTTAAGTTAATTACAGGCTTTCTCTTTCAGAATATCGGCAAAGCCCCATTCAGGCGCCTCTGTTTCCGAAAGATATACCCGGTGGCCGGAATCCGGACTCTTCATTCCCATCTTGTCCTTCGCCTGACCTTCGATGTATGTTATGGTAGTTGAGCTCAGCATCTTCACATCGAGATCTTCGATTTCTCCGCTCAATACATCGTTTTCCATTTTTATTTCGTTGATATCGTATGTTATCTTGGCAGCATATGAGGTCATGACAACTACCATCACCAGCGAAAATACGCAGATAAGAATCAGCGACAGCATAATCCCGTGGTCGCTTCCCACACTGAGCACCATCCCCTTCGAAAGGCGATTCCGTCTGGCCTGCTTTTCCCGCGCAAGTCTTTCCTTTCTGGGTAGCCGCTCGGTTTTAGGTCTCATGTCAATACCGTACTTCTGATATTGCTTCTGATAATCATACCATTGTTCCGGTGCTATCATTTCTTTCCCTCTAAAACACTGTTACTGCTATTGTTTCTTCTCACTAACTCTGAGCTTCGCACTGCGTGCTCTCGGATTTTCATCCAGCTCCGCCTCCGATGCCGTTATTGGTTTGCCCGTGACCTTCACGGTATCTGACACCCTGCCGCACACGCAAACCGGAAACTCCGGAGGGCATGTGCACGGATTGAGTCTCCTGCTGAATGCCTCCTTGACTATTCTGTCCTCCAGCGAGTGGAAGCTTATTATGCAAAGCCTTCCCCCCGGATTCAGCACATCGCAGAACTCATCTATGGCACCTTTCAGCTGCTCAAGTTCACCATTGACCTCTATCCTTATTGCCTGAAATGTCCTTTTGGCGGGATGCGGTCCTTCACGCCTCGCCGATGCGGGTATGGCTCCCTTGATCACCTCCACCAGTTCGCCGGTGGAGCCTATAGGACCTTCCTTTCTCCTCTTCACGATGAACTCGGCAATTCTGCCTGCCCATCTCTCTTCGCCGTAATTCCTTATTACTTCTCTTAATTCTTTCCGGCTGTACGTGTTGACCACATCATAAGCCGAAAAAGTGTCATCTCTGTTCATTCTCATATCGAGAGGCGCGTCCTGCATGTAGGAAAACCCTCTTTCGCTGTTGTCCAGCTGATATGATGAAACCCCTATATCCAGAAGTGCTCCGTCTATGCCCTTTATCCCCTTCTCATCCAGCACCTTCCTGATGTCTCCATAGGTGCTCTGAACAAGAAGCTTCCTGCACTTCAGCGGCTCAAGCCTTCTGCCCGCAGCTTCCAGCGCGTCCCTGTCTCTGTCTATGCCTATCAGCAGACCACTTTCACTCAGTCTCTCACCGATTCCGAAGGCATGTCCGCCTCCCCCCAGCGTTCCATCGACATATATTCCGTCGGGTCTTATATTTAAGTTTTTCATGCACTCGTCAAAGAGGACGGGTACATGCCTGAAATCCATATCCATTTCTATTGGTTTTGCACGGACTAAAAGTTGTACTGTCCCAGCTTCTCTGCAATCGCGCTGGCATCAATTTCGCTTATATTCATGCTCTCTCCATCCTGTGCAAAGGCAAGGGAATCCCAGTTTTCCCTGCTCCACACTTCGATATTGTTGATATTGCCCATGGTTACCAGCTCTTTGGTGATTCCCGCGTACTCCCTGAGTTCCTGGGGAATTGTAACCCTGCCCTGCTTATCTACATCGCAAACTGCGGCCGACTGGTTAAAGTATCTTCTTATAACTCTGGCCTCCGGATTGCTCATGGGAAGCTGTGAAAGTTCTCCCAGAAATTTTTCCCACTCTTCCATGGTGCTGATTGTCAGGCATTTATCCAGGGACATCGCAACAACACAACGCCCTCCCAGCTCTTCTCTGAACTTGGAAGGAATTATCAGCCGTGACTTGCTGTCTATTGAGTTTTGATACTTTCCTACAAACATCCTTCCTACCTTCTTTGAGGACGAAAAATATGCAGACTCCAGCCACTCGTGGGTTTGTTGCCTCCATTTTAATCCACTATTCTTCCACTGTCAACCACTTCTCTCCACATCACCGCATTTCCCGGTGATGTTCCTCCACTGTAATTTCCACTGTGGAACTTGCTCCGGTAATATACGCACCGGTAATTTCACCGGCACCCACCGGTACTTTTTCTCAAAGCACGGCAGTCTGCATTGCCCCGCTGCGCTTTTTTCTGTATAATTGACCGGGAAAGGAGCTGCTTATGCCACAACCTAATCCCATAGCATTTACAATATTCGGTACCGACATCATGTGGTATGCGATCTGCGTTACACTTGGTATAGTGACCGCAGCCATTATCGTCTATTGGCGGGCACCGAAACACGGTATGACCGGCGATCAGATGCTTACGTACATTGTCATCTGCGTTCCTGTCGGCATTATCGGAGCAAGAGCCTACTATGTTCTGTTTAATTGGAGCTGGTATGCGGGAGATATAGTCAGAATACTGAACATCCGCGAAGGAGGCCTGGCAATTCACGGCGGACTTATTCTGGGACTTTGCTGCGGAGCTTTTCTATGCCGGCTCCGGAGAAACAGACCCCTGGATCTTCTGGATCTCTGTATGCCCGCCATCGCTCTGGCACAGTCCATAGGCAGGTGGGGCAACTATTTCAATTCGGAAGCGCACGGCGGTCCTACGGATTTGCCCTGGGGAGTCTTCATTGACGGACAGACCTATCATCCCACTTTCCTGTACGAATCAATCTGGTGCCTGATCCTTTTTTTCGTACTCCTGTATGTGGACAATCATCGGAAATTTGAGGGGCAGGTCCTGCTGCTTTACGGAATACTCTATTCCTGCGAACGCATACTGGTTGAAGCCCTGCGAACGGACAGCCTGATGATAGGTTCATTGAAACAGGCTCAGGTGTTCAGCATAACAGTAGTTGTTGTGTGCACGATCTTCTATGTTATACTGAATAAAAAATCAAAAAAATGACAACAAAGGGATGACCGTGCCGCAGGTATTTTGTCATTCTTCAGGAGGTAAAGTAGAAATGAAATTAGGAATCGTCGGTCTGCCTAATGTAGGCAAAAGTACGCTGTTTAACGCCATAACTAAAGCAGGCGCAGAAGCGGCAAACTACCCTTTCTGCACCATAGAACCGAATGTGGGCGTAGTTACCGTACCTGATGAGAGAGTTACGAAGCTTTCGGAAATATACAATTCAAAGAAAACGATATACACCACGATAGAATTCTGCGATATTGCGGGGCTGGTAAAGGGAGCAAGTCAGGGGGAGGGCCTCGGCAACAAGTTCCTGGGACACATCCGTGAGGTTGAAGCGATCGTCCATGTGGTTCGCTGCTTTGACGATGAAAATGTCGTCCATGTTGACGGCAAAATCAATCCGGTTTCAGACATTGAAACAATAAATATGGAGCTGATTTTCTCAGATATGGAGCTTCTGGATAGGCGTATCGCAAAGGCAACAAAGATGCTCAAGGGAGACAAATCCCTCTGGAAGGAAATCGACCTGCTTTCAAGGATAAACGATTTTCTGGAGGAAGGCAGACCTGCCAGAATGATGGAGCTCAGCGATGAAGAATCCGCTTTCGTCAAGAGCCTCGATCTTCTCACCTTCAAGCCTGTAATATACGCCGCCAATGTTTCCGAAGAAGATGCTGCCGACAGTGCCGCAGACAATGAATATGTGGCTGCGGTAAGAAAACTTGCTGAAGAAGAAGGCTCCGAAGTTGTCGTTATCAGTGCCAAAGTGGAAGCAGAACTGTCAGAACTGGAGGATGAAGAGCGAAAAATGTTTCTGGAGGAACTGGGCATTAGCGAGTCCGGTTTGGACAAGCTCATCAAATCATCCTATACCCTGCTGAATCTCATCTCCTTCATCACCACCGGTGAAGATGAAACAAGAGCCTGGACGATAAAACGCGGTACTTTGGCTCCCCGGGCTGCCGGTAAAATTCATACCGATTTCGAAAAAGGTTTCATCCGTTCGGAAACCATCTCCTACGACAAGCTCATGGAGGCCGGCGGCAAACTGTCTGCCGCTAAAGAACACGGCTGGCTCAGATCAGAGGGCAAGGAATATGAAGTAAAAGACGGAGATATCTGCCACTTCCTGTTTAATGTATAAAAATTCCCAAACCCGTTGAAAATGGCTGTAATGCAGTAATTTCAACGGGTTTCGCTTTGTCTTTGTGTTCCATTCTGTTCCGTTCTTTTCCGTTCAAAATGCACCTTTTGCCGAATAAATGCACAATAAATGCACCGTGCGGTGCAGATTGAAAAAAATAGGGTGGACAAATGCCCACCCGGAGATATGCCCCCTTGTTTTAATCCCTTAAATCATCGCTTATATCATCGACCAAGCGATACACTGTTTTCAAATCTCGTTCCACGGCAGTAAGCCGCAGAACCGCATTGTTGTGCAGCTCTACTTTTTTCTCAAGCTGTTCCAGCCTGTAAACTATAAGTGCCGTGGTCTTGTTGTTCTGGATGCTCGCCACGAACAGAGCCGTTAAGCCGGATATTACAGATCCTATCAATGTTGCTATTGCGGTTATCATGTTTTATCTCCCGTTTCTTTTGCCTTTGCAAGTGTTGCCGCCCCGAATATGCCGTCTTCGGTCAACCCGTTTCTCTTCTGGAACATCTTGACCGCACTTTCTGTTTTTATTCCGAACTTTCCGTCTGCCGCTCCGCAGTCGCACCCTACGCGATTTAAGAAGTTCTGAAGTTTCACGACTTCGCTTCCCGTGTCGCCTTTTGACAGAAAGCTCTTTTCTCTTGTTCCCTCGACCACACGGAGAACTTCTATCGTTGAGTGCTTAACATTATCCGCATTATATTTTGCGGATTTGATGCTTCTCCCGAATCTCGTTTTCCTGCCGGCTTCGGCGATAACTCCGCCGCCTATATACATGAGAGTGTGCTGTCCGCTCTTTTTCTTGTAACGGACGATGTCTCCGTCCTTGAGCAGTCCGTTCGGGATTTTGCCTTTGTGGGTAATCCTGAAACCGCTCACGCTCGGAAACGAGCCTTTGACGCTTCCAAGCACTTTTGTTTTGATTCCGAGCGTTGCGTAAATTATGGAATTTTGAAAATATCCGCAATCAGAAAGAGCTGTTCTGCTTGAATATCCTCTCTCGTTCATTGCTTTCTTACAGGCTGATGTGGGATTCCCTCCTTTGAACTTGTATGTTTTCTCCGGTGTATATAACGCCCATGCAAGCTTTCTTGCCGTATCACCCAGCTCTTTGGCTCTGTTGGTAGGTACGGTTACGGGAAACACCGGCAAATCTCCGTTGTTTTCGGGCGTTGGTGCTGCATATTTATATGCAAGTGCCTTTTTGAAGGTGTTCTTCCCCATAACTCCGTCAGCGATAATGCCTTCTTTGCTCTGGAAAAACATCGTTGCGGATTTTGTGGCGTTTCCGAACTTGCCGTCAACTTTCAACTTGTATCTGCCCTGACAATACCAGTTGAGGAAAAGCTGCCAGTTCTTCACTCCGTTACTGTTCATCCCCGCTTTAAGCGTCGGGTTGGGGATCACGCCGCTGTATTTTCCGGCAGGTTTTCTGAACGGGTTCTTTTCTTCAACTTTTCCCAGCCATATTTTAGGTATAAGCCCTGCCATCTGTGTCTCGTAGCAGTACCAGCCCGTGTGATTTCTGCCGCCGGAATCCCTTGTGTAGAAATAATGCTTGCCGTTTTTGACTTTGTAGTCCGTTACGGCTATGTAATGCCCTGACGAAGTCCAAGTAATGCCGCCCCTTGAGCCTTTGCGGAAAAGGAACACGCCAACATACCCCTTCGCACACAAAGCGAAAACATCCGCCATTTTAACAACTTCTTTCACGTCCTTGACCCCGAACGATTTCAGGCAGCTTGGTATCCCGTTCCATGCTGTTCCGTTGTTTCTTATGGCATAGCCGTGTTTCTGCATATATTTCATAGTATCGTTCGGCGTTGTTTTACCGTCTGCGCCGTATGCAATCATTGCACAAGCTGTGGGGCCGCACCCGGCTGCAGCCATGTCGGAGCTGCCGTTATAGTTCTTTCTTCCCCATCTGCTGTCTGCCTGCTTATATGTGATAAAAGCCATCACTCTTCCTCCTCTTCAATCGGTTCTGCTTCATCAAGGAAATTCTCCCCCGTTATTATTCCTTTAGCCTGTTCTTTTTCAAGCCTCATTTCTCCCGTCTTCATGCAGGCGATTTCCGTGTAGTCGTTGTTGTAATAGGTCGTTATCGCACTGACCACAATATCAGCCACAACGGCAAGCACCGCCCATGCTGTAATGAGTGAGTTTATCCCCGTTTGTGCGATAACGGCGGTGTACATGACACATACCGTGTTTACCGTTGCCGCGATTCTCAATATCGTTCGTACTTTAGTTCCCATGTTCATCTTCTTTTCTCCTTTCAATTAAAAAAAGCCTTTCGGCTTTTATGCTGCTCAAAAGCAGCACAATTCATGCGTTGTTTTCTTTGGTTTCTTCCCCGGGTTCTGCCGGGATCCACACTTCCCTCCTGCACTCCATCAAGTCTTCGCTCAATATCGTGATAGCCACCTTTTCGCATCCGTCGAATCCTATGTAATAATTCATCTGACCGTGCAGCCTTTTTCTTGCCTCATCCATGCTGTCCCACTTGAACAGCGAGGCTGTTTCTTTGCCGTTTACGGCGACTAATTCCGCTGTGTAAAAGTTCATAGTTCTCCTTTCAAAATCTTAAGCCTATACAAAATAGAAGCTATTTCGTTGATGTCAACAAAATAGTTGTTTTCAACGCCTTTTAAATTTTCTAACTACCCTCCCAATTTTTGGTAAAGAACATCGATTTCTATCCCCATATCCCTCGCGGTGCTTGAGTGGTTTCGTATGCCTATCATGGCTACATTTTCATTCAAACTCCACCTGTAAAACATTATCGATGTGTTGCCCGATGTAGTTGCACTGAGCCCTGCAATAGCAAGCGGTTTGTATCCGCTTTTGCTTATGTCAAAGTATTGGCTTGCGTATGTGTTTGCTCCGACTGATAATGTCACCGCATTTTTCTCAACAATAAATTCGCTCTTGCGTGTCAGTCCGTCTGCCAGTTTTTTCAGATCCACGTTCACACCTCCAAAATATCTTTAGCAGCGGCGTAGCCAAATGCGTCAATGACCGCCTGTGCGAGCTTGCCGTCCGTTGTGCCGGCTCCGCTTGTCACCGTGAGCGTTGTTCCGCTGTCGGTGATCTTGCAGTCGTCAAGCACCAAACTCATGTCCATGTACACATCAAAGTTGCCTTTTTCGCTCCGTTTCGGGTCGTTGAAATCTCTCGCAATACCGCCGACTGCAAATGATTGATACTCTTCACCGCTTTCCGCTCCCTTGAATGCGTCAAAAATATAATTTTCTATTGATACATATGTTGCCGCTTCATAGGTGTATATATTCCCCCGATAATCGGTAACGGTAATTATGACGGTAATAACTCCTTCCTGCGTTGTCGGCAGCTGTCCCGCGGCAGAATAACCGTAATGCAGCGTACCCGAAACCTCCGCACCAACAGGTGCGGAATCTCCGAATTGTACCCGTATGTCTTGGCTTTGAGCCGCAACTGCGGGAGCATAGATAAAATCGCAATAACACCGCTCGCCGCTTGACAGTACAGGCGGATCCGGCGTTGTTATGTCAGCGGCTACTCTGTATGCTCTCAAGTCATCTATCTGCGGCGGTCTGTATGATATGTGCCACTGTGCATACAGCACTATGTCCTGATTGACGCTTGCCGGTATCGTGCCGCCTTTCGGGTATGCTGTTCCGTCGCCGTCCGCTTGGGTGTTCCACCCTGCAAAATCATAACCGCTTCTTGCCGGTACGGTTTCCGTCAGCACCGCTTCCGCATCGTGTACTTTTATCTGCACCGGCGGCGGATTTCCGTAATCGGAGCTGAAAGTTATGGTGTAGCTTTGTGCCGGTACGGTTACCGCTGCTGTTGCTGTTACGGTTGCACCCGTCCAGCTTCCCGTTGATGACCTTACGCCGCCTGTTATCGTTTCCGTTCTCGCAGCATTGCCCTTGGCAAACTCTTTGGTTACAGCCTTTACACACACAACTGTCTTGTCATCCCCGTATGTCGTACTGCAGCTGCCGTTTGCCGTCTGCCCGGCAGCATTGAGCGTGCCGGAATAGTTGCCGCTTACGGATGAGTTGATATTGACATACAGGGTACATCTGTATGTTATGGTTTTTGCGGTCTCCGCAACCGCCGAATATTCCAGTTTTGCTCTGTATTTTTTGTAGACGGATGAGCCTTTGGGCTTCCAGCCGCCCGACCATGCGGAATATACTGTTGCCATCCTATATCTCCTATAAAAAGTCAAACAGTTTTTAAGCTGTCAACTTTGTTTTTTCTCGTA